>DAIOXD010000014.1:15296-15945 GCA_036758145.1 Candidatus Limnocylindrales bacterium | reverse complement strand
GCTGCTTCATCCCGCGATGCGCGGCGTTACGCAGGTGGAGCGGGACGGGCAGGGCGCCGTTGGCCTCGACATCGGAGACAGCGGCCCAGTAGGCGGCGCCCGAGCGGTTCGACTTGGGTGCCGTAGCGATGTAGGTGGTCGCCTGCGCCAGCGCGTATTGCGCTTCGGGGAGGCCGATCCAGTCGAGCGCCTGGCCGGCCGCGACCGCCACCGACAGCGCGCGAGGGTCCGCGTTCCCGACGTCTTCCGACGCGCTGATGATGAGGCGGCGGGCGATGAACTTCGGGTCCTCGCCGGCCGCGATCATCGCGGCGAGCCAGTAGAGCGCGGCGTCGGGATCGTTGCCGCGCAGGCTCTTGATGAATGCCGAGACCGTGTCGTAATGGCCGTCGCCGGCTCGGTCGTAGGCAAGGACGCGTTCCTGCGCGGCGGTCTCGACATCCTCGAGGCGGGGGCTGACCCGCCCTTCGCTGTCGCGGATCTCCTCCGATTCGGCGAGCGCCGTCGCGCCTTCGAGGACGTTGAGCGCCGCCCGGGCGTCGCCGCCGGCCAGCGAGACGAGGTGGTCGAAGGCATCGTCGGTCAGCGCCACGCCACCTTTCGGACCGAGCGGCCCGGCCAGACCGCGCTCCTCATCGGCCAGCGCGCG
>DAIOXD010000014.1:0-15286 GCA_036758145.1 Candidatus Limnocylindrales bacterium | reverse complement strand
TCGAGACGCCAGACGCGCATCCGTGACAGGAGCGCGGCGTTGACCTCGAAATAGGGGTTCTCGGTCGTCGCGCCGATGAGCGTGACGGTCCCGTCCTCGACGTGAGGCAGGAGCGCGTCCTGCTGGGCCTTGTTGAAACGATGGATCTCGTCGAGAAAGAGCAGGCTTCGGGTGCCGTGGAGATTCAGGCGCTCCTGGGCCTCGGCGATGGTCGCGCGGACCTCGACCACGCCCGACATCACCGCCGACAGCGTCGTGAAATGGGCGCCGATCTCGGCCGCCAGCAACCGGGCGAGGCTGGTCTTGCCCGTGCCCGGCGGGCCCCATAGCAGGAGCGAAGAGAGGTGCCCGCGAGCGACGCTCCGTCGCAGTGGACCGCGCTCGCCGACGAGATGCTCCTGGCCGACGAACTCGCCCAGGTCACGCGGCCGCATCCGCGCAGCGAGGGGCTGTCGCTCGGGCGGGGGATGGAAGAGGGCCTCGGGTCGGGCGCCGGTCGGCCGCCGGGCGAATGGCATGGGGCGATGGTAGCCGGGCGCTCAGGTGCCGCGTCGCTTCCGGCGACTTCCCTTCGCGTCGACGTCGGCAAGTGCAGCTCGGAGAAGTCCGCTTGCCGACCATCGCATGACCTCAACCGCCTCACTCCGAGAGAGACCGGCGACATCGCAGAGCCAGACGAGGGCTTCGATACCGACCGCGCACCTGATCGCGTATACCAGTCGGCGCAGCTCAGCTTTCGAGACGCTCCGTCGGAGCGGCTGCAGCGCTTCCTCGAGCCAGCCGATCACTCGGCCCTGTCGCAACAAGAGGTTCTGGCGCTGATCCTCGTCGGCTTCGAGCGACAGCCGCAGCATGGTCCGGAGTTCGGGTTCCTTGTCGATCAACATGCGCGTCACCTCGTCCACGACGCGGTCGAGTCTCGCGGCAACGTCGTCAGGCGGGTCTGCGCCGAGGAGCGAGCGAGCCTCGATCTCCGGATAAGCGGCCACGAGCATGGTCCGCTGGTTCGGAAAGTAGCGATAGGCAGTGGCGCGCGAGACGCCAGCTGCATCCGCGGCTTGCTCGACTGTCGGCGTCGTACCCACCGCCATCTGGGCGCGTGCAGCGGCGATGACTGCCTCTCGCGTGCGCGCCTTCTGGCGCGTCCGACCGGTTTCCTCATATGAGATTGACATGCTCATCATGATACTCTAGTCTCACGACCCTGTGAAGGTACCGAACGCGAGGAGTGGCATGAGCGGCGCAGTCCCTATGGTCCTGGAACAAGGCGAAGGTGAGTACATCTGGTTCGGGGCCGGTCTCTTCACGTTCAAGGTGACAAGTGAGCAATCGGGTGGTGTCTTCATGCTCACCGAGGTGACCATGAGCAGGGGCAAGACCACTCCGTTGCACGTCCATCATGGACACGACGAGACGACCTACCTGATCGATGGCGAACTCCTCTTCAACGTGGACGGCGTCGAGCAGGAGGCCCGACCCGGCTCGATCGCGTCGGTCCCCCGTGGCACACCGCACGCACTGTTGGTGATGTCCGAGTCAGCACGATTGATCACCTTCGTCACCCCAGGCGACGCCGAAGCGTTCTATCGCGAAGCCGGCGAGCCAGCCCCGAGCCGCACAGCTCCGCCTGAAGGGACGCCGCTCGACCTGCCGCGTATCCGCGAGGCCGGGATGCGCACGGGGTTCATGGAAGTGCTCGGGCCTCCACCTTTCAAGCGCGAAGCCGAATCATCCGAGCAAGTGGCCGGCTGACGATCGTCAACAACGCCTTCGGTTACCAGTTCTAGAGCGGTCCCATCCCCAGGATGTGCGACAGCGCCCAGATGGCGATGAGGATCACCACCAGCGAACCGCCGACGATCGAGATCCGGCGGACGTCACGCGCGACGTAGCGGTACTCCTCGGAGGCGGAGAGCGTCAGCGATGAGACGCGGGGCGCCTCGGTCGCGACCGGACGGGCGCGACGCTTGGCGGCCTCAGCTTCGCGTTCCTCGGCGACGATGGCCGCCTCGAGCTGGGCGGCGCGGGCCTCTTCGGCGTCGGTCAGGTCCTCCGAGCGGGGTGCCACGGGTGCAGCGGTCGCCGGCGGTGTGGCCGGTCGAGTCGTCGCGCGGGCGGCCTGACGCTGGAGGGGCGGGCGCTGTCCCGGTCGGGACGTGCTGCCTCGGGCTCGCTTGGCCATGGTCTGGCGGGGGCCTCCATCGATGGATGGGCTCGACACGGACGGGGACGTGGCGTCCGGGCCGCCGACGGCAGAGGATAGCACCCGTCCGGGTACGGCCGCGGTAAGGGTGCCCTGCTAGACTCGGGCCGCCCCATCGGAGGATCCCTCGGATCGACCTCGACGCGCTCGTCCAGCCCTATCTCGGCCCGCTCATCGTCGGGCTGTTCGGGGCGGTGGTCGTCCTCCTCCTGGCGGTCCTCCTGCTCTTGCGACGGACGAGAAAGACCGACTCCCGGCTGCGCGGGATCACTCGCGGCGCGGAGGGCTCGAGCCTCGAGGCCGTCCTCGACGCTCACCTCGACAAGGTCTACGACGTCTCACGCGAGCTCGACGAGCTGGCGGCCCGGCTGGCGATCCTCGAGGGTGCCCAGCGCAAGGCGTTCCAGCGCGTCGGGCTCGTCCGCTACAACCCGTTCGAGGAGACCGGCGGCAACCAGAGTTTTGCGCTCGCCCTGCTGGATGCGGTCGGTGACGGCTGGGTGCTCTCGAGCCTGCACGCCCGCTCCGGGACGCGCGTGTACGCCAAGGCGATCAAGGCGGGCAAGGCCGATGCGGCGCTCTCCGAGGAAGAGACCGCCGCCATCACCCGGGCGATGGCCTGACAGGCTAGGTGTCACGGCGGCCGGCGATGCTCCGCGCATGCCCCTTTCGACATCGACCGCGCCACCACGAAAGACCGTAGTGCGCACCAGGACCCGCCGGCGGCGCGAACCGAACCCGCTGGACCAGTTGCCGGCCTGGCGCGAGCTGGTCCCGGTGATGGACCCGGCGGTGGCGAGCCCACCTGGTTCGGGACTCGACGCGCTGCTCGGCGGCCTCAATCCGGAGCAGCGCCGCGCGGTCACGCATGGGGCGGGACCGCTGCTCGTCGTCGCGGGGGCGGGGACGGGCAAGACGCAGGTCATCACCCGGCGGATTGCGTGGCTGATCGCGACCCGGCGGGCCAGACCGTCCGAGATCCTGGCGCTGACCTTCACCGACAAGGCCGCCGAGGAGATGGCGGTCCGCGTCGACCAGCTCGTCCCGTACGGCTATACCGATACCGCCGTCTCGACCTTCCACGCCTTCGGCGACAGCCTCATCCGCGAGTACGCCCTCGAGCTCGGACTGCCGACCGACCTCCGCGTCCTGACCCGGGCCGAGGTCGTGATCTTCCTGCGCGAGCACCTCTTCGAGTTCGAGCTCGACGCATACCGCCCGCTCGGCGACCCGACCCGCTTCCTGGCGGCGCTGGCCACGCTGTTCTCCCGGTGCAAGGACGAGGACATCTCGCCGGCCGACTACCTCGCCCACGCCGACCGGGTCGCGGCCGAGGCGGCATGCCTGGCGGAGACGGTGGCTGCGGGCGATGGCGCGACCGCGACGACCGCCGCCGGCGAGGCCGCGCTCGAGGACGCGCGGCGGCAGACGGAGCTTGCCCGTGCGTACGGCACGTACCAGGACCTCCTCGGCGCCAATGGCTGCATCGACTTCGGCGACCAGGTCGCGCTGGCGTTACGGCTCGTCCGGACATCGCCCGCTGCCCGGGCGGCCATCGCCGGCCGGTTCCGGTACATCCTCGTGGACGAGTTCCAGGACACCAACCGCGCCCAGGCCGAGCTGGTCGCCGCGCTCGCCGACGGGCATCGCAACGTCACGGTCGTCGGCGACGACGACCAGGCGATCTACGCATTCCGTGGCGCGGCCGTCGACAACATCCTGGCCTTTCAGGATCGATACCTCGGGGCACGGACCGTCGTCCTGCGCCGCAACTACCGCTCGTTCGCCCCGATCCTCGACGCCGCCTACCGGCTCATCCGCTTCAACGACCCGGACCGCCTCGAGGTCCGGACCGCGATCGTCAAGCGGCTGCGCCCGGAACGGGTCGCGCCGGCACCGACCCCGGTCCGGCTCGAGGTCTTCGCCACGGGATCCGAGGAGGCCGACTGGATCGCCGCCGAGATCGGCCGCCGCCTGGAGGCCGGTGCCACGCCGCGCGACCACGCCATCCTCGTCCGGGCGAACGGCCACGCCGACCCGATCCTGCGGGCCCTCAACATGGCTGGCATCCCGTGGCGGTTCTCCGGGGCATCGGGGCTGTACGCACGACCCGAGGTCCGCGTCCTCCTCGCATTCCTGCGGGTCGCCGCCGACCTCGAATCGAGCGTCGATCTCTACGCGCTGGCCGCCTCCGAGGCGTACGGGCTCGGCGGGGAGGACCTGACAGCGGTCGTGAACATGGCGCGCCGACGCAACCGGTCGGTCTGGGCCGTGATGGAGGAGCTCGACCGCCAGCCGGGGATCCTCCGGGTCGGGCCCGAGACGCGGGCCACGGTCCGGGCCCTCGTCGCGGACCTCCGCACCTACGCGGAAGCGGCCCATGAGCAGCCGGCGGGCGAGCTGCTGTATCGGTTCCTGCGCAAGAGCGGGCTGCTGGCCCGTCTCGTCGGCACTGACACGCAGGCGGCCGAGGAGCAGCTCCAGAACATCGCGCGGTTCTTCGAGATCGTCCGCTCGCAGTCCGCGCTCCTGTCCGACGACCGCGCCATCTTCGTGGCGCCGCACCTGGCGACGCTCATCGCGGCCGGTGACGACCCCGCCACCGCCGAGCTCGATCCGGATGCCGACGCAGTCGCGGTCCTGACGATCCACAAGGCCAAGGGCCTCGAGTTCCCGGTCGTCTTCCTGCCCGGGATGGTCGCCGGCCGGTTCCCGTCGGGTGGTCGCGGCGACCCGCTCGCACTGCCGGCGGGGCTCGGCCGTGGCCTCCCGCCGACGACGGAGGCATCCCTCGCCGAGGAACGTCGGCTGTGCTATGTGGCCATGACCCGTGCCCGCGACGAGCTCGTCCTGTCCCACGCTGCGGACTACGGTGGCGCTAAGGCCCGACGCGTCTCGCCCTTCGTCCTCGAGGCACTCGACCTGCCGGCGGCGTCCGGCGTCCCGGGCGCCGGCGCGCGGACGAGCACCCCACTGGAACGCCTGGCCACGTTCGAGGCGTCAGGCGCCGCCGCAGTCTCATCGGAGGGTCCGATCACCGAGCCGCTCTCGCTGAGCTTCTACCAGATCGACGACTACCTGACGTGCCCGCTGAAGTACAAGTACGCCCACGTCCTCCGGGTCCCGCTCGCGCCGCATCACGCGATCGTCTATGGGGCCGCGCTCCACAAGGCCGTCCAGTTGTTCCATCACCATCACGCCAAGGGCCACGTGATGAGCGAGGCGGAACTGGACGAGGTGTTCGATTCGGCGTGGTCGAACGAGGGCTTCATGAGCCGCGACCACGAGGAAGCCCGCCTGACCGCCGGGCGCGCGGCACTGCGCCGCTTCCGCGAAGCCCAACTCCAGCCCGACGCGGTCATCCCGACCTATGTCGAACGCGAGTTCAGCTTCAGCCTCGGTGGCGACCGGGTCCGCGGCCGCTGGGACCGGGTCGATGTCATGCCGCGCGAGGCGGGGAGTGCGACGCGCGCCATCCGAGACGAACCCAGCGCCGACGTCGTGGCGCCCACCCTCGAGATCCTCGGACCGGAGCTGGTGACCATCACCGACTACAAGTCGTCCGATGTGCGCGACCCGGCCAAGGCGCGGCAGCGCGCCCGGGATTCGCTCCAGCTCCAGATCTACGCGATGGGGTACGAGGCGATGACCGGTCGGCTCCCGGATGCGATCGCCCTCCATTTCCTCGAGTCGGGTCTGGTCGGGAAGGTCGACGTCGATCCACGGCGGCTGGCCAAGGCGCGCGACAAGATCGCCAAGGCCGCGGCCGGGATGCGAGCCCGGGACTACGCGCCGCGCCCCGACTATCTCGCGTGTACGTACTGCGCCTTCCGGGATATCTGCCCGGCCAGCGCGGTGCGATAGGGCATTCACCCGACTCGACGCGGCCCGGCCAGTCATGCATCGTTCGCGACCCTCCCCGGGCTGACCGGGCGCGCCCCGGAGATCGCATCGCAGATGGAGCACCTCGCGCGCCTGATCCGGCCATGGGCCACGAGTGCCGGGCCCGAGGCCCTAGACTCGATGGTCATGGAGCCACGGGACCGCTCGGCAAACCTCGGCTTCTTCGCGGCCGCCGCGGTCGTCTGGATCCTCGTCGGGCTGGTCGTGACGACGCGCGATCCCGTGGTCGATCGCACCGCTGGCTTCCTCGGCGCGGGCCTGATGGGCCTGGCCATCGCGCTCACGCTCATCCCGATCATCTGGCTGACCGTGTTCGGACGGCATCGCCAGATCGCCTATCGCGGGGACTGGCCGCGCGCCATCCGGCGCGGGGCGTGGGCCGGGATCATCGTCGCGGTCCTCGTCATCCTGCGGCTCCAGGGCCTCCTCGAACTCCCCATCGCAGTGTTCATGATCGCCCTGGCACTGGTCGCCGAGGCCACGCTCTCCGCGGAGCGCTGACTGCTACCATCCCATAGGCGCGTCCTGCTGGACGATGACTTCGAACCGGCGGCGCCCCCCAGTGAGACGGGATCGATGTCGCGCGGCCATGCGCCGCGGCCGTCTCCGGAGGAACCCGTGGCCGAGCGCCCCCACGATCCCGAACCCGATCGCGACTTCGCGCGCGAGAACGGCTGGGACCAGTCGTTCGAGACGTACAGCGACTTCGACCTGCCGACCTACGTCGGACCATCGACGTTCATGAACCTGCCCTGGATCACCGACCCGGTGGAGCTTCGCCGGCGCTCGGTCGACGTGGCCATCATCGGCGCGCCCTTCGACGACGCGGTGAGCCATCGGCCGGGCGCGCGGTTCGGGCCGCGCGCGATCCGCGAGGCGCAATACACCTCAGGCTCGATCCATTCGCTCCAGCTCGACGTCGACGCCTTCGACGTCCTGACCGTCGTCGATGCCGGCGACGCGAACATCGTGCCGGCCTGGATCGAGCGCGGCCACGCGATGATCTACCGCAAGGTCCGTGAGGTCGCGGCAACCGGCGCCATCCCGATCATCCTGGGCGGCGACCATTCGATCACCTGGCCGGCCGCCACCGCCGTCGCCGAGGTGCGTCGGCCGGGCAGCATCGGGATCGTCCATTTCGACGCCCATGCGGACACCGCGAATGACACGTTCGGCGTGCTGGCCAGCCACGGCACCCCGATGCGTCGGCTGATCGAGTCGGGCGCCGTCAAGGGCCGGAACTTCGTCCAGGTCGGATTGCACGGCTACTGGCCGCCGCAGGAGACGTTCGACTGGATGAAGACGCAGGGGCTGCGCTGGCATCTGATGCGCGAGATCGAGGAGCGTGGCGCCGACGCGGTCATCGCCGACGCGATCGCCGAGGCGCTCGACGGCCCCGACGCCATCTACCTCTCGCTCGATATCGACGTGATCGACCCAGGGATGGCGCCCGGGACGGGGACGCCCGAGCCCGGTGGGATGCTCACTCGCGAGGTGCTCCGCGCGGTCCGCCAGGTCGTCGGCGCGGTGGATCTGGCGGGGATGGACATCGTCGAGGTCTCGCCACCGTACGACCACGCCGAGACGACCGCGATGGCGGCGAACCGGGCCGCGCTCGAGGCGATCAGCGCGCTCGCCGTCCGGCGCCGCGCGGGCGGTCGGGTCCGCTGGGAGGCATGACCATCGAACCGACCTCATTCGATCGACCCGACCCCGCGACGGCGGCCGCGCTGGCGCGCCTGTACGACCTCGATCTCGCCGACGAACCGGGCGATCTCGACCTCTACCTCGCGCTCGCCGACCGCGCTGACGGCCCGATCCTCGAACTCGCCGTCGGCACCGGTCGGCTGGCGGTCCCGCTGGCCGAAGCGGGCCACACGGTCACCGGCGTCGACCTCGACCCGGCGATGCTCGACCGGGCGAGGGCGCGTGCGAAACGCGCCGCCGGCGGCGAACGGTTGACACTCGTGGAGGCCGACATCGTCGGGCTGGGCCTGCCCGATGCCGGCCGATATGGGCTCGCCTTCATCGCGCTGAACTCGCTGCTCATCCTGCCGACGCGGAACGCCCAGCGCGCCGCGCTCCGGGCGCTCGCCGACCATCTCGCGCCGGGCGGCCTCGCCGTCGTCGACGTGTGGCTCCCGGACGCCGACGACCTGGGCCGGTTCGACGGCCGGATCATGCTCGAATGGCCACGCCTCGATCCGGAGACCGGGGCGATCGTGACGAAGGCCGATTCCGCCCAGCACGACGCCGCCTCGGCGACCGTGACCCTCACCACGATCTTCGAGGAGGGGGGCCAGGGCGGTGTGACCCGCCGCTGGGTGCGCCGCGATCGCCTGCGGCTCGTCTCGGCCGACGAGCTTCGCGGCTTCGCCGAGGAGGCCGGCCTGATCGTCGAGCAGCTCGCCGGTGGCTACGACATGGGCCCGATGGGTCCGGGCAGCGAGCGAGCCATCCTGCTCGCGGTCAAGCCCTGAACGGCGACCCGAGGACCATCGCCGACCGGGACCACCGGGCTGGGTGGCCCCCCCGACCCTCGTGGTATCGTCGAAGCGATGCCACCGAGTGACCAGACGCGCCTGCTGATCGTCGAGGACGTCCCGCAGGTCGCCCAGTACATCCGCGGCCTGCTGAACGCCCAGTCGCGGGTCAAGCTGCTCGACGTGCTCAACGACGGCAGCCGGGTGCTCGCGACGATCAAGGAACTCCGGCCGGACGTGGTCCTCGTGGACGCGCTGCTCCAGGGCCGGGTCAAGGGACCCAAGCTCGTGGAGATGATCCACGAGGCCAAGCTGGGCGTCCCGGTCATCGTCCTGACCGTGCCCCAGAACCCGATCGAGCCCGACTTCACCCAGGGCATCCACGGCGTCCTGGCGATGCCCTTCTCGGGCTTCGACCTGATGACCCGGATCGCCACGGCGCGCAAGGAATTCGACGAGGTCGAGTCCTTCGCCACGACCCGGGTGATGAGCGTCTTCGCCCCGAAGGGTGGGGTCGGCAAGACGACCATCGCGTTCAACCTGGCGGTCGCCCTAGCCCAGCTCGAGCAGCGCACCGTCCTGATCGACGGCAGCCTCCAGTTCGGCGACCTGCGCTCGCTGCTCAAGGTGCCGATCGACGCGCCGTCGATCCTCGACCTGCCGACCGACCGGATCGCCGAATCGGACCTCAGCGACGTCCTTTGGCGGGACCCGTCGGGGATCGACATCCTGCTCGCCCCGCCGCGCATCGAGATGGCCGAGATGCTGACCCCGCGCGACGTCGAGAAGGTCCTGTCGCTGCTGCGCCGGGTCTATGGCGCGATCATCATCGACATGTCGAGCTACCTCAACGACATCAATCTCGCCTTCCTCGACGCGAGCGACATCATCGTCGAGATCGTCACCTACGACTCGACGACGATCCACAACACGGTGGCGGTCGCCGACACGTTCCGCTCGATCGGCTACCCGGCCTCGAAGGTCCGCTACCTGATCAACCGGGCCGACTCGCCGGGTGGCATCGAGTCGATCGACCTCGAGCGGGCGCTCGGCCGGGTCCCGGAGCATCGCGTCGTCTCCGATGGGCGGCTCGTCGTCCAGTCGAACAACGAGGGCGTTCCGTTCGTCCTGGCCGACCCCGAGGCGCCGGTCAGCGTGGACATCAGGCGGGTCGCGAGCGAGCTCCTCAACGCTGGTCGAACGCCGGCCGCGGCCGGTCGGTCCTGAGGCCGCGATGTCGGATCGGCGCCCCATCGGGGTCTTCGACTCCGGGGTCGGTGGCCTGACGGTCCTGCGCGAGATCGTCCGGCGCACGCCAGGCGAATCGACGGTTTACCTCGGCGATAACGCACGCGCGCCGTACGGCGTCCGCTCGGATGCCGAGGTCCTCGCCTTCTCGACGGAGTGCCTCGACCGGCTTGCCGAGCGCGATGTCAAGGCCATCGTCGTCGCGTGCAACACGTCCACCGCGGTCGCCATCGACGCGCTGCGCCGCCGCTACGACCTGCCCATCCTCGGGGTCATCCGACCCGGCGCCTCGGCCGCGGCCCTCGCGACGCGCAACCGGCGGGTCGGCGTGATCGCCACGCCGGCGACCATCCGGTCGCACGCCTACTTCGGCGCGATCAAGGACGAGAACCCCGCGGTCGAGGTCTACGAGCACGCGACGCCGACCCTCGTCCCGCTCGTCGAGGCGGGGATCCTGACCGGGGCGGCCACCGAGGTCGCCGTGGCCGACGCGCTGGCGCCGCTCCTGGGCGGACGTCACCCCGCGGGCGAATCGATCTTTCCGAGGCCGCCCGGCTCGACGATCGACACGCTCCTCCTCGGTTGCACCCACTACCCGTTGCTTCGCCCGATCATCGCCGCCCTCGTCGGCGAGGGCGTGGCGATCGTCGACTCGGCGACCGCGACCGCCTCCGCCCTCGCGGAACTGCTCAAGATCAACGCGCTCGAGGCCGACGTTGCGCCCAGTACAGGCGACGCGCCGGCCTCGACCCACCTCCAGCTCACGACCGGCGATCCTGGGTCGTTCCACGCCCTGGCCAGCCGGCTGTTCGGCTCGGCCTTCCCCGAGGTGGCGCACATCGAGCTCGCGGTGGCGGCGCGATGAGCGGCCCCCGACGCGCCGGGCGGGGGAGGGGCGCGGATCCTCGCCTATCGTGGCGCGACGACCGCGTCTGGCAGGCCGGCTTCCTGCTCGGGTCCGCGCTCGGCGCCGCCGCGACCGTCGCGGGCCGCCACGCCGAGAAGGCCGCCCGGCGCGGGCTGGTCGACTGGCCCGAGGTCGAGCGCATCGCCATCGGCCGCCTCGCTAAGGCGCCGGGCGCGCTCGACGGTGCCGAGCTGCGCGCCGCCGAGCCCGCGTATGCCGAGGCGATGGCCCGCATCGTCCCGGCCCTGACGACGGCGCTCGGAAGCGAGCTGCCGGGCGTTGTCGAGCGGGCCGGCGTGGTCGATCGCGCGGGTTGGGTGCGTGCCAACACGGGCTCGTTCGCGTCGCTGATGGGCAAGCTCGAGCGCGACCTCCTCGACGAGGTGATTCCCACCGGGGGCGGGCTCGCCAAGGCGGCCATGGCGCTCGCCAACCGCTGGGTGACCACCCGCCAGCTCGGGTTCCTCCTCGGGTTCATGGGCATCCGCGTACTCGGCCAGTACGACCTCGCGCTGCTGTCTGCGGAGGTCGCACCCGGCCGGCTGCTCTTCGTCGAGGAGAACATCCGCGCGACGGCCAAGGCGTTGGGCGTGCCCATCGGGCCATTCCGGACCTGGATCGCGCTGCACGAGACGACCCACGCCTTCGAATTCGAGGCGCACCCCTGGCTCCGACCGTACCTCGCCGAACGCCTCGAGCGGCAACTGACACTCTTCGGGAAGGATGCCAAGGGACTCGGTCGCGAGGCGCTCCGCGGGCTGGGCCGCTCGCTCCGCGGCGACAGCGGCGGGGAGCATTGGATCGAGCGCCTGATGGGCCCCGAGCAGAAGGCGCTCTTCCGCGAGACGCAGGCCGTGATGAGCCTGCTCGAGGGCTTCAGCGACTACGTCATGGACGAGGTCGGGCGGGACCTGGTCCCGGGCGTCGCCCAGATCAGTGCCCGCTTCCACGAGCGTCGGGCCAAGCGCACGCCGTTCGAGCGCTCGATGCTCCGCCTCACCGGGATGGACCTGAAGCTCGAGCAGTACAAGAAGGGCGAACGGTTCGTGCGGGCCATCGCGGACCGCCGCGGCCCGACGGCGCTGACCCGTCTCTGGGAAGGACCGGAGACGCTCCCGCGCGACGGCGAGATCGACGCACCCGAGCGCTGGATCGCCCGCGTCCTCGACGGAGCCGCCGGATGACCGGCCCGCTCGTGCGCCGAGCCGGACCTGGGTCCGGGCCGGGCGGGGCCCCCAGCGCGATCGCGCTCAGCCCGATCCTCTCGGCCCGCTACCGCTCACGCGACCTGGAGCGGATCCGGGCGGCCGCGCCCGGTGCGCGGCTCGTGATGGTCTCGGTCGAGGGCCTTGCCGACGGGCCGCTCGATGGCGTCGAGGTCATGCTCCGCGGCTGGCTCAACTCGGAGGCGTTCGACCGGATCCTCGTCCGGGCGCCACGGCTGAGCTGGGTCCATTCGGCGACCTCGGGCGTGGAGCGCGCGCTCACCCCGGCCGCCTTCGAACGTGGCGTGGTCGTGACCAACGCCCGCGGCGTCTTCAGTCGGCCGATCGCCGAATACGTCCTGATGATGATCCTGGCCATCAGTCGTCGACTGCCGCAACTGCTCGAGCTCCAGCGCGAACGGACCTGGCAACCGCTCGAGGGCGCGGAACTGCGCGACGTGACGGTCGGCATCGTGGGCCTCGGCTCGATCGGGCGGGCGGTCGGTGCCCTGGCGACCGCGTTCGGGTGCCGGGTGGTCGCCGTTCGTCGGCACGCCGACGCAAGCCCGGTCCGGTCCGCGAGCGAGGAGGGCGAGGCGCCGCTGGGCGAGATCGTGGTCGAACGTGTCGGTGGTCCCGAGACACTCCCAGAATTGCTCGCCGAATCCGACTTCATCGTCCTGGCCGCGCCGTTGACGCCGGAGACCGAGCAGATGATCAACGCCGAGACCCTCGCATTGGTCAAGCCCGGTGCATGGCTCATCAACGTCGCCCGCGGTCGCCTCATCGACGAACGCGCCCTCTTGCGCGCGCTGCAGGACGGCGAACTCGGCGGCGCGGTCCTCGATACGTTCCGCGACGAACCGCTCTCGCCGATGTCCCCGTTCTACGACCAGGCCAATGTCATCGTCACGCCGCACACCGCCTGGTCGAGCGGTCGGGTGCTCGATCGCAGCGTGGAGCTCTTCTGCGACAACCTGCGCCGATTCGCCTCAGGGGAGCCGCTGCTCAACGTCGTGGATCCGAGCGCCGGCTACTGATGCCGGCCACCATCGGCTGATGCAGATCGCCATCGTGGGACTTGCCGGTTCGGGCAAGACGACGGTCTTCAACACGCTGACCGGAGGCCACGCCGAGACCGGCGGGTACGGCGGGGTCACCCTCAATGTCGGCGTGGTCAAGGTCCCGGACCCGCGGCTCGACGCGCTGGCCGCGATCTTCAAGCCCAGGAAGATCGTCCAGGCCGACGTCACCTATGCGGACCTGCCCGCGCCACCGGCCTCCTCGGAGGGTCATATCGGGACCGAGGAACTGCCCGCCGACCACCTCGCCCGGCTACGCGACTCGGACGCGCTCCTCCACGTCGTCCGCGCCTTCGAGGACCCGGCCAACCCGCATCCCGACGGGAGCGTCGACCCGGCTCGCGACATCGAACGCCTCGACCTCGAGTTCCTGCTCGCCGACCTGGCCATGGCCGAGCGACGGATCGAGCGGCTCAAGACGAGCGCCCGCCACGGCAACCCGGCCGAGCGCGAGGCGGCCGAGCGTGAGGATGCCGTCCTGCGCCGGATCCATACCGGCCTCGAGGCCGGCTCGCCGATCCGCGACCTAGACCTCGACGCCGACGACGAGAAGGCTATCCGCGGCTTCCGCTTCCTGACCCAGAAACCGGTCCTCGTCCTGCTCAACGTGGGCGAGGGCGACCTCGCCGACGCGCCCGCGCTCGTGGCCCGCGTCGCCGCCGGCTACGAGCATCGGCATGCGCTCATCGAGGCGCTCTCGGCGAAGATCGAGATGGAGCTCGGCGAGCTCGAGCCCGATGAGGCCGCGGTCTTCATGGAGGAGCTCGGGATCGGCGAGTCGGGTCTCGACCGGGTCATCGGCCTGTCGTACCGGCTGCTCGGGCTCATCTCGTTCCTGACCGCGGGGCCCGACGAAGTCCGTGCCTGGCCGGTCACGGACGGCTCGACCGCGGTCGATGCCGCCGGCGCGATCCACACCGATCTGGCCCGTGGGTTCATCCGGGCCGAGACGGTCGCCTACGAGGACCTGCTCACGCTGGGTTCGATGGCCGAGGCGCGCAAGGCCGGCCGGTTGCGCTCCGAGGGCAAGACCTATCGGGTCCGCGACGGGGACGTCCTGGAGATCCTCTTCTCGAAGTGATCAGTTGAGGCGGCCCGAGCGCGGGTCGAACTCGGCGATGACCGTGTTGAAGGCCTTGCCCTCGTCGAGGTCCTGCTCGGGATCGTCGTCATCGTTGTCGTCGTCTTCCTCGGCGTCGGCGATGTCGACCTCGAGCTCGGCGAGGTAGTTCTCCGCGTCGTCGGTCGAGATATTGACCGAGGCGACGATCCGGTCGTCGCTGACGTGGATGAAGCCGTGATCGCGTTCGAGCTCGACGGCGATCGACTCGCTGAGGGTATCGTGGATGAAGGAGTCCTGGATGCGGCGTCGGATGGTCTGGACGAGCTCGAAGAACTCGTCCGGCTCCCACTCGGATTCGCTCACGACGAGGACGTCGGAATAGACCTCGTTGTCACCCTCATGCAGCTCGTAGAAGAACACGTCGACCTCGCGATACGATCCTTGCGAGGCGGCAGTATACCCTCGGAGGTGCCATGGCCCGGGCCGGTGTCGAGGTCGTCCACGTCGGTTCGGCGTGTCGCGATGTGGTGCCCGAGGACCCGCGCGGCTGGCGACTCGGCGGCGGCGTCACATACGCCTCGCTGACCACCGCCAGGCTGGGCCTCCGGACCGCGGCCATCGTCGGTGTCGACGACGAAGCCCGGACCGCGAGCGAGCTGGACCTCCTGCGCGAGGCGGGCGTCGACATCGAGCTCGTGCCGCTGTCCGAGGGCCCGATCTATCACAACCGCGAGACGCCGAAGGGCCGCGTCCAGACCTCGGTCCAGACCGGGGTCCCGTTGCCGATCCCGGCGATCCCGGAATCGTGGCTGGCCGCCCCCGGCTGGTCCGTGGTGCCGGTGGCGGGCGAGGTGACCGACGACTGGGCCGCGGTCATCCCCGACGACGCGCATCTCGCCGTCGCCTGGCAGGGGTTCCTGCGCGAGCTCGCGCCGGGCAAGCAGGTCACCCGGCGGCCGCCAGGATCGTCGGCGATCCTGCGCCGCGCCGACCTGGTCGGCGTCAGCCACCACGACGTCGATCCCGAGACGCCGCTCGCCTCGCTCTACGCCCTCCTCCATCCCGGGGCGGACCTGCTCGTGACGCAGGGCAGCACGGGCGGGTTGCTGGTCCGCGTCGGGCCCGACGGGCCGACGATGACCTTGCGCTACCTGCCGACGGCGACGGACGGGGAGACCGATCCGACCGGCGC
>DAIOXD010000013.1:0-16212 GCA_036758145.1 Candidatus Limnocylindrales bacterium | reverse complement strand
TCGAACAGCGGGGTCGATCCGACGACGTCCACGGTCACCGGATAGCGCTCCCCGAAGTACTCGACGAGCAGTTTCGTGCCGACCTTCGCGTAGTCCGGCGGCAGGTACGAGAGCAGGATGTGCTTCCCGACCGAGGGCCCCGAGCCCGCACTGGTCACGAACGAGCGCCGACCCTTGGCATCGGTGATCGGACCGCCGTCCGGGGTCAGGATCGGTTCGCGCCCGAGCATGTAGCGCTTGACGCCGCTCGCCGACGTGTTGTCGTCGACGGTCAGCGTCGAGAGCGTGGCGACCGGCGGCCGCGAACGCTGATCCAGATAGGCGTCGCGGCCGATGAAGTCGGCCTCCTTGACCTTCGGCCGGAGCATGTCCGCCTCCACGAGGTCCCATTCGAGCTCGAGCTCCGCGCCATGGGCCCGGTAGCCTTTCTCGAGCCGCCCGGTCGTGCCGTAGACGCCGATGCCGAACGGGACGATGCCATGCGGCTTGCCGGCCTCGGCGAGCGTGTCCCACAGCCGGGCGCCCTGCTCCATCGGGACGTACAGCTCCCAGCCGAGCTCGCCGACGTACGAGATCCGCGAAGCGAGCACCGGGATCCCGCCAAGTTCGATGGTCCGGGCGGTCCCGAACGGGAAGCCCTCGTTCGACATGTCGTCCGAGGTCGCCGAGGCGACGACGTCGCGGGCCCGGGGTCCCCAGATCCCGGCGGTGGCCAGGGTCGAGGTCGCGTCGTACAGCTGGGCCGACCCATCCTCGGGGAGGTGGTCGATGAACCATTTGCGATCGCCCATCCCGTGCGCGCCACCGGTGACGACCCGGAAGAGGTCGCGCCCGAGCCGCATGATCGTCAGGTCCGACTTGATCCCGCCGGCCTCGTTGAGGAGCGGGGTGTAGACGACGCGCCCGACGGGCACGTCCATCTGCGCGACGGCCATCCGCTGGACGTGCTCGAGTGCGCCCGGGCCGGTGATGTCGAAGATGGCGAAGGCCGACAGGTCCACCATCCCGACCCGGTCGCGCATCGCGAGGTGCTCGGCGTTGATGATCGGCGACCACCAGCGCGATTCCCACTCGGCCGCGCGGGGCATGACCCGGTCGCCGTACTCCTCGAGGAGCGGCTCGTTGGAGGCGTACCAGAACGGCCGCTCCCAGCCTGCGGTCTCGAAGAAGACCGCGCCGAGCTCGCGTTCACGTGGGTTGAATGGGCTCAGCCGGACGTTCCGGTTGCTCTCCCACTGCTCGGCCGGGTGGACGATGCCATAGGTCTTGTTGAAGCCCTCGGCCGAGCGCGCCTTGACGTGCGTCCGAGCCTTCTGATGGGCATGGAAGCGGGCGATGTCCGAGCCGTGTGGGTCGATCTCGGGCTTTCCATCGGTCATCCATTCGGCGACCATCCGGGCGATCCCGGGGGCCTCCTTGATCCACACCGCGGCAGCGGCCCAGAGGCCCTTGACCTCGGGCGTCTCGCCCAGGATCGGCATCCCGTCCGGCGTCAGCGACAGCAGGCCGTTGATCGCGTGGCGGATCCCCACCCGTTCGTCACCGAGGATGTCCGGGACCAGCTCGAGGGCCTGCTCCATCTGGAGCTCGAAATCCTCCTGGGTGAACGGCAGCTCGGTCGGCGACAGCTTCGATTCGGCGATCGAGGGGATCTCGTCGGCGTCCATCAGGATGGCCCGATGGGCATATGAACCGACCTCCATGTCGCTGCCGTGCTGGCGCTCATAGCAGTTCGTGTCCATGTCGCGCACGATCGGATAGGTGATCTCGCCCACCGTGTCGGCGAGCATCGGCACGGGACCGACACTGATCATCTGGTGGACGGCTGGGGTGAGGGGGATCTCCGCGCCGGCCATCTCGGCCAGCCGCGGGCTCCAGACCCCGGCCGCGATGACGACGATGTCCGCGTCGAAGTCGCCCTTGTCGGTGCGGACACGGGTGACGTGCCCGTCCTCGACGTCGATCCCGGTGACCTCGGTCGTCGGGGCGAGGGTCAGCGCACCGAGCTCCTGGGCCCGCTCGCGCATGATCGTCCCGGCGCGCAGGGAATCGACGACGCCGATCCCCGGCGTCGAGAAGCCACCGAGGATGACCTCCGCGTTGATGTACGGAACGAGGGCCTTGACCTCCCCCGGCGTGAGCAGCTCCGACTCGATCCCCCATGAGCGCGACGACGCCATCCGGCGCTTGAGCTCCTCCATCCGCTCGGGGGTTCGGGCGACCTCGATCCCACCGCTCTGGGTGAAGACGCCCATCTCCTTGTATTGCTCGACACTGTCAGCGGTCAGCGCGGTCATCTCGCGTGAATGGTCGGTCAGGAAGATGAAGTTCGAGGCGTGGCCGGTCGAGCCGCCCGGGTTCGGGAGCGGGCCTTTCTCGATCTGGGTGATGTGCTTCCAGCCCAGCCGGGCGAGGTGGTAGACAAGGCTGTTGCCGACGATGCCGGCGCCGATGACGACGACGCGCGCGACACCCGGTTGCGTGCTCAATCCGGTCCTCCTCGAGCCGTGTTGCGCGGCGGATCGCGACGGCATGTGACGACGGTGTGGGTCGACATTCTACAGATGCGTTTTGACGGCAACTCGCGTAGGCTGTCGCCGGTCGGCTCGGATGTTCCCGGCTGACGCTCCGATCAGAGCGGATCCCAGACAGCTCGATCGATAGATGGAGTAACAGATGATGGCCAGTCAACGTTTACGTGCGGCCGGACTCGCCGGCGCATTCCTCTTCCTCCTCGGAGCGTGCAGCTCTCCGGCTGCATCGACCGCTCCGTCGACCGAGGCGTCGGCGGTACCCACGGTCGCTCCGTCCGCTTCGACCGCGCCCGCTTCGGTCGCTCCGTCCGCGGCGGCGATCGTCGTCCCCGACGCCATCAAGACCGCCGGCAAGCTCGTCTGGTGCGTGGACGTCAGCTATCCACCCGAAGAGTCGTACAAGGCCGACGGCACCACCGCCGAGGGCAGCGATATCGACATCGCGACCGAGATCGGCACGCGATTCGGCGTGACGACGACGATCGACAACACGGGCTTCGACGGGATCATCCCGGCCCTGAATGCCAGCAAGTGCGATCTCATCATCAGCGGGATGAATGACACTGCCGAGCGGGCCAAGCAGGTCGCCTTCGTCGATTACCTGAAGGTCGGCCAGGGCCTCCTCGTTCCGGCGGGCAACCCGAAGGGCATCAAGACGCTCGAGGACCTGTCCGGCAAGGGTGTCGCCGTCGAGCTGGGCACCACCAACAAGGACGCGCTTGACGCCGAGAACACCAAGCTGGTCGCGGCGGGCAAGCCGAAGATCGATATCCAGACCTTCCAGAAGGACACCGACGCCTTCCAGCAGCTCAGCCTCGGCCGGGTTGACGCGTACTCCGGCGACTCTCCGGTGTGCGCCTACTACGCGGCACAGAGCAACGGCAAGTTCGAGGTCGGCGGCTCCCCCATCGATCCCGCTCCGATCGGGATCGCCATCCGTCTGAGCGATACTGAACTCAAGACCGCGGTCCAAGCCGCGGTCGATGCGATGTACGCTGACGGTACGATGAAGACGATCCTGGACAAGTGGGGCATGACGAACGCCGTGGTGCTCCTCAAGTAACCGTCTGACGGCTGGGCGAGTCGACCTCGCCTAGCCGGCCGACCGCTCGAGGGCCCTCATGGACCTCCCCATCCTGGCGGCAGCGGCGCAGCCTCACTTCGACCTCGATTTCTTCCTGAAGTTCGTCTTCCAGCCGTCGCCCGCCTTGATCGGCGGGCTAGCGATCACGATCTACGTCTCCATCATCGCCCAGCTCACCGGGGTCATCCTTGGCGTGCTGTCGGCCCTGGCGGGGATGGCCCGCAATCCGATCCTGCGCGGCATCAGCGGCATCTATGTCTGGTTCTTCCGGGGTACGCCGCTGCTCGTCCAGCTATTCCTGGTCTACTTCGGGACGCCGTACCTCCTTGGTGTCGACCTCTTCCCGAGGGACGTCGTCTTCGGCCCCATCGACCTCCGAGGAGCGGTGCTGGCAGGGATCGTCGCCCTGTCGATCAACGAGGGCGCCTACATGAGCGAGATCGTGCGGGCCGGCATCCTGTCGGTCGAGCACGGTCAAACCGAAGCCGCCAAGTCGCTCGGGATGACCTACCGCTTGACGATGAGCCGGATCGTCCTGCCCCAGGCCCTACGGGTGATCGTCCCGCCGCTCGGCAACGAATTCAACAACATGCTCAAGACGACGTCGCTCCTGAGCGTGATCGCGGTGGAGGAGATCTTCCGGGTCGCGGATGCGGTCAATTCGGCCACGTTCAAGGCGTTCGAGGCGTATTTCGGGGTGGCCCTCTATTACTTGGCGCTGACCACGATCTGGAGCCTGATCCAAGGCATCATCGAGCGGCGACTCCGAGTCAGCACCACGCGCACCGATGAGCGGCAGAGCATCTTCGCCCGGCTGACGGGGATGCGACGCCAGGCCCCGAGCCAACCGGGCGGTGGCCTGCGATGAGCGGCCCGAGCATCCTCGAGGCGATCGGCGGCGCGCCGAAGACGGATACCAACGATGTGGTCGTCGCCACCGATGTCCAGAAATCGTTCGGTCGCCTGCATGTCATCAAGGGCGTCTCGCTGACCGTCGCCCGCCGCGAAGTGGTGGTGGTGATCGGCCCGTCGGGCTCGGGCAAGACGACCTTCATCCGTTGCATCAACCACCTCGAGAAGATCCAGAGCGGCCGGATCCTGGTCAACGGCCACCTGATCGGCTACCGCGAGGTGAATGGCAAGCTCGTGGAGGATCGCGAGCAGAACATCGCCCGTCAGCGCCAGGACATCGGGATGGTCTTCCAGCGGTTCAACCTCTTTCCGCACATGACCGCCCTCGACAACATCCGCGAGGCCCCGATCCGCGTCCGGGGCATCGACGAAGCCGAGGCGACCAAGACCGCCCGGGCGCTGCTGGCCCGGGTCGGACTCGAGCACAAGGCCGATGTCTACCCGGGACAACTGTCAGGTGGACAGCAGCAGCGCGTCGCGATCGCCCGGGCGCTGGCGATGAAACCCGCGCTGATGCTGTTCGACGAGCCGACCAGCGCGCTCGACCCGGAGATGATCGGCGAGGTGCTCGAGGTGATGAAGGAGCTCGCCCGCGAGGGCATGACGATGATCGTCGTCAGTCACGAGATGGGGTTCGCCCGCGAGGTCGCGGACCGGGTGGTGATGATGGACGACGGCCAGATCATCGAGGAAGGGACCCCCGAGCACTTCTTCACCAGCCCGACCCACGAGCGGACCAAGAGCTTCCTGTCGAAGATCCTCTGAGAGTCTGGGCGTCGATGATCAGGCCCGATGCCTATGGCAGCGTGCAGGGGGCGTCCCTGTCGATTCGCAACATGGTCGTCCCGGCCGGAACGAGGTACGTGACGTTCGAGACTTCCGGGGTCGTGGTGCTCTCGTTTCGAACCAGGCCTGGCTCGTCGCCCGACTCGGTGAATGCGGAGCTCGGGGTTCCCGCGGTGTGCACGGTTCCCACGCAATGCGCGTCATAGACGACCACGCTGCCCGACGCCACCGTGACAAGAACGACGCCCGGGTGGGAATGCCAGCCGGAGGAGCCCAACGGAGCGAAGTTGACAGTGACATTGACGAAGTCCACCGCCCCCTTCGTCTGGAACTTCACCGCTCCGGTGTTGTAATGCACCGAGTCGCTCAATGTTCCGCGTGACACAGGCGTCGAGTGGAACCCGGAGTTCGCGGCTGTTGCGAGCACCGTGCCCGCGAACACGAGGATGAGGGCCAGGGCCAGCAGCGGACTACGGATCGCCTTGCGCATCGATCTTCTCTCCATGAGATGTCTCCTCGGTTGTCCCGGCTACGCCGGGATGATGGAGCCAGCGCAACGCCGAGCGTGCGGCGCGTCACGGGGGCCATTAGGACGCGGGCCAGCCGGCGCTTCCCGGGCGCGGCGATGCCCGATACAGGCGCGGTCGGTCTCGCCATTGGCACAGCGCGTCGGGTAGCGACCGTGACTGGACGCCGCGCTGCTGAGCCCCCGGGTCCCTGCCTCCTTGCCGGTCGGCGCAGTATGGGCGGGTCGCAACGGGATTGATAGGGGCGGACGTGAGAAGGCGAAACGCCGGCGAGGCCGCTCAGACGCCGACCGGTTCGCGAACGAGCACGACCGTGGTCCGCCCCGCCCGCCACTCCCCGTAGATCAGCAGGACCTTCTCGAGGACGGTGTCGACCCCGAGTCGTTCGCGGACCTGGGCGTTCTCCCAGGGGAAGACGACCTCGTTGATCCGGCGTAGCGCGGCGTCCAGATCGGGGACGATCTTCTGGCTCCCGACGACGAGGATCAGCCGGCCGGCACCCGCTGAGTACGGGCCCAGCTGGCTCCCGGTGGCCGATGCCGCGACGAGGGTCCCATCCTCCGTGATGGCCGCGACGCTGCCGAGCATGAAGTCAGGCGCGGCCACCATCTTGCGGATCTCGCGCACCTGGGTGGCGCGATCCATCTTGAACATGCGCGGCCGGAGCGCGTCGTACCGACCCGATTCGACGATCTCGGCGTACAAGCCGATGTCCTCGAGCGTCTTCGACTTGCCCGAGTGGACCTCGGCACCTTCGGGGATCAGCCCGAGGACGACGTCTCGGGCCTCCGCTCCCGTGGCCACGATGATCGCCTCGATGTTGTGCGCGCGAAGCGTTTCGCCGACTTGCTCGAGGAGCCGGTCGGAGGCAACGGGTGTTCGGGTCATGTCGCGGTCCTCGCTCGGTCGTGGCGCCCGCCGAGCCGCCGCATCGCGCGGAAGATCTGGCGGGGCGTCGGTGGTTCTGGCAACTCGCTGGCACCGTCGGTCCGGAACCCGTCGAGCATCAGGCGGACGTACCGCCGCCACGCGTCGGGCGCCGCGACGCCCGCACCCTGCACGACGCCGGCGTTCGCCATCAGCATGAGGACGAGATCCTCGGGGACGACGTCGGGTCGGAGCGAACCTTCGGCCTGGGCACGCTGGATGAGTCGGACCGGCAGCTCGTAGCCACGCGTCCGGTGCGCCTCGAGCGCCTTCGCGTTCGGGAAGGTCCGTGTCAGCACGTCCTTGACTCCCCGGTCTGCGGCCTGCATCGCGCAGATCCGCTCGACATAGGCGCAGAAGCCGGTCCAGCCGTCCGGTGCGGTGAGCGCTTCCTCGGCCGCCAGGGCGTATTCGGCGAGACGCCGCTCGAAGCAGGCGACGATCAGGTCGTCACGGCTGGGAAACCGCCGGTAGAGCGTCGCGATCCCGACGCCAGCGTGCTCGGCGACATCCTCGAGCGGGACGTCGAGGCCTCGCTCCGCGAACGCGGCCTCGGCCGCCTCGAGGATCCGGCCGCGGTTGCGTTCCGCATCCACGCGGAGCGGGCGGGTGGGCTGCGGATTTGGCGCCATGCCCCGATCGTATAACAACTGGAGGCATGTCTCCAGTTGTGCTAGTCTCGCGGTCCCTCGCGGGCGTCGTCGAGGCGGTCGGTGCGGAGGTGAGCGACTTCTCGGTGGGCGACGAGGTGTTCGGCTTCATCCCGTCGGTGCCGCCGCTCAAGAGCGGGTCCTTCGCGGAATATGTCGTCGGCGGGTCGGAGTTGGTCCTCGCCGCCAAGCCGGCCGGGCTCGACTTCGAGGCGGCCGCGGCGCTCCCGCTCGCCGGCGCCGCCGCGCTCGACCTCCTTGATGCCATCGAAGCCAAGGTGGGCGATGTCGTCCTGGTCGTCGGGGCGACCGGCGGGGTCGGCAGCTTCGTCGTCCAGCTCGCGGCCCGAAGCGGGCTCGTGGTCATCGCGACGGCTCGCGCGGACGAAGATGCGTACGTCCGCGATCTCGGCGCCACCGAGACCATCGATTACTCGGCCGGTAGCGTCGCCGACGCCGTTCGCAGCCCGCATTCGGACGGGGTCGCCGCGCTGATCGATCTGGTCGACCAGAAGGACGCCCTGACCGAGTTGGCGACCGTCGTGCGTCGCGGCGGCCACGTCGCGACCCTGCTCGGTGCCGCCGACGTCGAAGCGCTGGCCGCTCGAGGCGTCACCGGCCACAACGTGAACGCCAGGCCGACGGCTGACAAGCTCCGGGAACTCGGCGAGCTGGCGAGCTCGGGTTCCCTCCGCGTCCCGATCCAGGGCGTCCATTCGATCGAGCGGGCCGGCGAGGCACTGGCCGCGTTCCAGCAGGGCACCCGGGGCAAGCTCATCGTCCAGATCTGAGAACGATCTCGGGAAATCTGGGCCATTGACTATGCTGACCGTCATAGTCAGACTATGTGAACCAGCATAGTCAGCTTCAAGGAGAACCCGATGCCGATGATCGACGTCTACGCACCCGCCGACCTCTTTCCGGCCGACGCGGATGCAACGCTCGGTGACGAACTGACGCACGCCGTGCTGCGGGCCGAGGGCGTGGCCAGTCCCGGGCCATTCCACCTCGACAACACGGCGGCCTTCATCCATCGCCTGCCGGCGTCGGCGATCTCGACCGCCAGTACGCCGTCGTCCCGAACCGTCCGCATCCAGATCATCACGCCTCCTGGCTCGCTGAAGCGCGAGGGGCAGCGCCAGATCGTTCGTGAGGCGACAGAGATCGTCAGCAGGATCGCCGGCGCCGAAGGGCCGACGGTCCGCACCTGGGTGATCCTGTCCGAGGCTGCCGAGGGTGGCTGGGGCCTTGCCGGAACGGCGTTCGGGGTCGAGGAGTTCGGGGCGCTTGCGGCCCGAGCCGCGGCCGCTGCCGAAGGCGCCGCCAAGGGTTAGCCCGTCGGGCTACGCTCGGCCCCGGTCGAGGGCTATGCTTTGCACCATAGGCGAGGTGCGAAGTCGCCTTCGACCCAGGAGGGACGGTTGGCGTCGGGCGTTCGGGGCAAGATGGTGGCGAGCGCAGCCGAGATCCTCGCGCGTCGAGGCCTGGAAGGGACCTCGTTCACGGAAGTGCTCGACCACTCGGGCGCGCCCAGGGGCTCCGTCTACCACCATTTCCCCGGCGGCAAGGAGCAGCTCATCGTCGAGGCGGTCGATCTTGCCGGCAGCAATGCGCTGGACTGGCTCGAGAAGAAGCGAGGGGCACCGCCGGACGAGATCGTCGAGTGGTTCGTGCATATCTGGCGCGAACTCCTGCGTCGCTCGAGATTCGAAGTCGGCTGTGCGGTGCTCGCCGTGACGGTGGCCACGGACTCGCCGGAAGTCCTGGATCACGCGGCGGACGTCTTTCGCTCGTGGCGTCAGCGGCTCGCCGAACTGCTCGAGATCGGTGGGTTGGGCCATGAAGACGCCGCGCGCTTCTCGACGGTCCTGATCGCCTCGACCGAAGGCGCCGTGGTCCTCAGCCGCGCCGAGCAGAGTCTCGAGCCGCTCGATGTCGTCGAGGCCCAGTTGCTGGACGACATCCGTCGGCTGATGCGCCCCACGTAGCGATGGCTCGAACCCGGGACACGCGACGGCGTGGCGTCCCGACCCGATCGTTCTGTCTAGCCGCTGATCTCCGCGCGCTCCGTGAAGACGGCGGCGACCACGAGGGCTCCGATCAGCCAGACCACGACCAGAACGAGCGCCGTGTTCGCATCCAGCGCGACGATCGTGTCCCCGCCACCGCCACCGAATCCCCCGCCGGACGTGGCTCCGGTCGAGACCGACGCCGTCGCGACGTTGAAGGGCAGGTATTTCACGATGTCCGGCAGGAAGATGCCGGCGAAGGTCTCCCCGAAATACAGGGCGATGCCCGCGCCGATCCCCGCGAGCTGGCTCCGGGCTACGGTCGCGATCGCGAAGCCGAGTGCGCCTTCCTCGATGATCGCCAGCCACCCCCGAACGAACTGCTCGGGCAGGCGGCCCAGGGTCGCCGCATCGTTCAAGCCGGCTGTGGAGACCCCGCCAAGGTTCGCACCGATGAACGCCGCGACCACACCGATGACGAACGCGAGGACGAGTCCGACGGCGACCACGACCGCGATCGCGGCGAATGACAGCAGGGTGTACCGGCTACGGCTCTCGCCCCGGGCGACCGCATTCTTGAGCGTTCCCCAGGTCCATTCGGAGCCGGCGATGGCCGCGCCGTAGATCACCGCGAAGAGCCCGCCCAGACCCAGGATGAATGACAGGATCGCGTCGTAGGCGGCCGGGAAGGTCACGAGCGTGAGGGTCGCCGCGCGCTGCGCCGACGTCGCGCCAGCCCGATCCGCCGTCGCGCCGACCGCGATCAAGATCAGGACGAGCAAGCCTGCGAGCAGGCCGAACGTCACCCAGGTGGCCAGCCGACGGACGAGCTTGCGCAGGCCCGATGCGAACAGCCTCACGAGAGTCGTCCCTTTTGCGAGCCGTTGCCCGCTTGGGCGCCGGCGATCCCGAAGAAGGTGCCCTCGCCGCTGCCGACCGGCTCCCCGCCGGTCAACTCCAGGAACAGCACCTCGAGGTCGTCGCCCGATTCGAGACCGATCGCCCATATGCCGGCGCCAGCCAGTGTCCGATTGACCTCACCGATCCGATCGGACGGGATGCGGACCGAGATCCAGCCCGTGTCATCGGCAGACGTCTTGAGACCCTCGGGTCCGGCCAAGGCGTCCAGGGCGGCCCTCGCCCGCTCAACGTCGGGCCTCGGGACACGAACCCGGACCGTCCCCTCGGCGTTGAGCAGCTCGGCGATCGGACCCTCGCGCACGAGACGACCGGCCGAGATGATGCCGACCACGTCGACCATCTGCTGGACTTCGCCCAGGAGGTGACTCGATACGAAGACGGTCTTGCCGAGTTCGGCGAGGCGACGGAGGGTTTCGCGCATCGCCACGATGCCTGCTGGATCGAGGCCATTCGAGGGCTCGTCGAGGAGGAGCAGCCTGGGGTCGCTGAGCAGGGCGGCGGCGATCCCAAGACGCTGCTTCATGCCAAGGGAGTAGCCGGCGACCTTGTCGCTCGCCCGATCCCGCAGGCCGGTGAGCTCCAGGAGTTCCTCGATGCGACCGGAGGCGACCGGAGCGCCGCTCGCGGCGAGCTCGCGGAGGTTCTGTCGGCCGGACAGGAAGGGATAGAAGGCCGGCGACTCGATCAGCGCGCCGACGTCGAAGAGCCGATGACGGTCGGCACGACCGAAGGCCTGTCCGAGGACCTCGATCTCGCCCGCGTCGGGGTGGATGAGGCCGGTCAGCAGTCGCATCGTCGTCGTCTTCCCGGCACCGTTCGGTCCGAGGAAGCCGTAGACGACGCCATTCGGCACCGAGAGGTCGAGCCCGGCCAGCGCGGTTCGGGTGCCGTAACTCTTGCGCAGGTCGCGCGTCGCGAGGGCGAAGCCGGTCAAGGACATCCTCCTGAGTGATCGGAGCTGTCGGTGGATGGTCGACCCGCGATCACGAGGAGCAGGTGCTCGAACTCGGCGATCTGCTCATCCGACAGCGCGCCAAGGGCGTCATGCAGGCTTCGGGTGCGGAGGCCACTCAACTCGTCGAGAAGCTCCGTTCCCGCCTGGGTCAGGTGGCATTCGACCACACGTCGATCGTCGGATCGATGGCGTCGCACGAGGAAGCCCTGCCGCTCGACGCGCTCGACCAGCCCCGTTGCAGCAGTCTGGCTGACCTGGAATGAACCGGCGACACGATGCATCGAGAGCGGCCCTGAGCGTCGGATCAGGATCATCAGCCGGAGTTGGCCGATCGTCAGGTCCCATGCGGCGGCGGGGATGTCCATCTGCGGGCGGAAGGCGTCGAGCATGGTTTCGATGACGGCATCGATCGCAGGCCGCGCGACCGTCACGAGTGCATCACTCACACGTGGAGTATTCACGTTCCATGAACTATGTCAACCGGGTCAGGCAAGGTGACACTCCTTCCGATTCGTCTTCGTTTCCCGAGGGGCATTGCCACAGACGCTGGAGCCCGCGAGAGCTCGAGGAACGATCGCGGTCCCGCGCCCGCGGGCCCCGGTAGTAGCAGCAGGGACGCTCAGACAAGCGCGATCGGGCGCACCTGCGAGCCGGTGCCGCCGACCAGCTTGAGCGGCAAGACGACGACGGCAAACTCCGTCGCCGTCGCCGTCGCCAACTCTTCGAGATCGAGGTTCTCGATGAGAGCGATGCCTTCCTGTTGCAAGAGTCGGCTGTGAACGGGAAGGACGTTTTCGCGTGGGTCGAACTTCTCGTACATCAGAGAATCCGCCCCGGTCGCGAGCACGCCCCGCTCGGCGATCCAGTCGGCCCCGTCGGCATCGACACCAGGCAGGCCCTGCCCACGTCCCAGGTAGCGGTCGGGCTCCGACCACAGCTGGCCCCACCCCGTGCGGACCAGGAGGACGTCCCCTGGCTGGAGGATCCGGTCCTGCGCCTCGAGTGTTGCGGCGAGCAGGGCACCGTCGATCCCGAACGCAGGCTCGAGGGCCGCGACGCCGACGTGCGCGGCGACATCAGCAAGGACACCGCGTCGCACGATTGGAGGCATGGACTGGATGCCGAAGTCTCCGAGACCGTTCGTTCCGCGCTGGATCTCGTCGGCTGAGACACCGCCATGGAGTTGCCCGTATACCGACACGTGCCCGATCGCGTCGATATGGGTGCCCGCGTGGTTCAGGGTGACCAGCAGGTCGTGCGCCGCGCTGTACCCCTCGCCGCGCATCACGTCCCCATGTCGCCGGAGCATCGCCATGCTGAATCGCGGCAGTCCGGGTGGCTGGGGCATGTCGGCATGCAAGGGCTGGGCCAGGTCGATCACCCGGGCGCCCTGGAGGCGAGTAACCAGGTCCTTTGGATCGGTGGTCGCGGTCATGCCTCTCCAGTCCGAAGCTGTGCGCACAGTTCGCGCACATCGGTCAGCTTCTCGAGGTGCTCGAGCGTTGCCAGCAGCTTGGCCGCGCGGGCGGCATCCAGGACGCCCGCAGCGCACGAATGGAACTTCTCCGCGAGCAATGCACGAGATGCCGGATCGTCCGGGTGGCCCTTCGGGATGGTGACCACGACGATCCGGGGGTCTGGATCGCCGAGCTCCAGCCGACACTGGAGCGGGGTCAGCTCGGGATCCGGGAGCAGCGTGATCTGGCGGTCGATCCGCTCGACGATCTCCGGCCGTCCATAGACGGATGGCATGAATTCGTCAAAGCCGAGCCGCCCGAAGGCCATGACGGCTGCGGCCGCGTAGTCGATCGACAGCATCGCCTCGAACGTGCCGGTCGGATGCCGGAACCGGGCGTGCTGTGAGTGGACCGACGGTGCCACGAAGATCCTGAGCGAGGCGTCCGATGGCGTCACGAGCGAGCCGTCCTGCATCAGCTGGAAGAGACCGGTGATGACGGGCTGGACCGGCGTCGCGCCGGGCCATGGTCGAAGGGAGATCCGCCCAAGCTCCCACCGCTCGCCGAGGCCGGAGACGACAGCCTCGGGATCTCCGCCGTCCGAATAGACGTTGAGGATCCCGCCATCTGGGTTCGTCAGCACGTCGTCCGCGGCCGCAAAGCCGGTCGCCGCCAGGTTGGCCGCGAGCAACCCCGAGATCGCCGCCCGCGCCTGGTGGAATTTGACCGTTGCCGTCCCCCAAGCCGCCCATGTTCCGGCTGCCTGGCTTCCGGCGAGGCCGAGCGCGTTGCGCATCCTGTCGGGATCCAGCCCGATGAGGCGTCCGACGGCCGCGGCTCCACCAAACGGTCCGGCTACGCCTGGTGTATGCCAGCCGCGCGCCCGGAACGCCTCGTACCGGAGGCCGGCGGCGACCCGGGTTGCGACCTCGAAACCTGCGGCGAGTCCGACCAACAGGTCCGCGCCCGAGGCGCCACGTTCCTCGGCCACTGCAAGCGCGGGCGGGACGACTTCTGGCGTGACATGAACATGGGCCGGTGTGTAGACATCGCATGCCGTCAGGGCCGTGATCCGGTAGGCGTTGACGAGTGCGGCACCCGCCGGTGAACGACGCTCGGCACACCCGATCACGGTCGTCTCGGGACGACTCCCGAGGACGTCCGCGAAGGAGGCTACCGCGCCCATCTCCTCCGCGCGGTCGGCCGGGAGCGCACAGGCCACGCTGTCGATCAACAGGTCGATCGTGCGCTCGCGGATCGCCGGCGGGATCCGGTCGGCCGTGAGCTCAGCGGCCCACGTCGCAAGTTCCGCTGTTGGGTTATGCGCCCCCGTCGATGGTGCGGCCTCGGTTGCCATGTGCGCTGGTCGTCAGGCCAGCGAGTCGGGGGTGAAGTTCGGCGCGGGCCCAGCCAGTGGCGGAAGATCCCAGGATCCCGTGGATGGCGCGCTCTGGGATTCGTCGACGACGACGTCGATGACGGACGGTCGGCCGAGCGCGAGCGCCGAGCTCAGCGCCTCGCGAAATTGGTCCGGCGTCGTAGCGGTGTAGCCGGCTGCGCCCATGGACCGACCGAGCATCGCGAAGTCAGCGCTGAGCAACTCGCCGGTCTCCTCGCGTCGGAACCGGGTTGCGATCTCACGGTTCGGCCCGAAGAAGGTCGCCTGCTGCCCATAGATCGAGCCGTAGCCCGAGTTGTTCCAGACGACCCAGACGATCGGCAGATCGTACTCGACGGCGGTCGCCACGGCGTTCGCGGTCATGAGGAAGCCGCCGTCGCCGCAGACCGCAACGACCGGACGATCCGGTGCGGCGAACTTCGCGCCGATCGCGCCCGCGACGCCGAAGCCCATCGCAGCGAACCCCCACGCCTGCAGGAATCGCCCCTTGGGCGGCAGGACGAGCTGCTGGATGAGCCAGTTGTGGTGGATCCCGACGTCGGCCAGGACGATGCTATCGGCGGGAAGGAGAGCGCCGAGGTCGGCGACGAGCCGGCTCGGGTGGATCGGAGAGCCCCCCGACGTCCGCAGCGGCGCCAGCGCACGCTCCCAGGTCTCCTTCCACTGCACGGCCGTTTCGCGCCACGACGCGTGCCGAGCCCGGGCCGCCTCGGCCTCGGGCCGGACCGCCTCGATGAGCTGGCGGAGCACGGTCCGGACATCGCCCAGGATGCCGATCTCGACCGGGTAGTTGCGGCCGATCTCCTGGGGGTCGATGTCGACATGGATCAGCCGCGTGGGTGGGATGCTGTAGGTCACGCCGGGTGCCCACGAGCTCGTCGGCCGATCGTCGAACCGGGTCCCGAGGGCGAGGAGAACGTCGCTGTTGCGGGCCGCTTGGTTGGCCGCATATGGACCGTTTCGCCCCGTCGGGCCGAGGTTGAGGGGAGCCGACTCGTCGACGGCGCCCTTGCCGAGTGGCGAGGTGATGACGGGCATTCCGAGGAGCGCCGAAAGTTCCGAGAACTCGGCGATCGCGCCCGATAGGAAGACGCCGTTACCGCCGAGCATCACCGGCCGTTCCGCCTCCACGAGCAGCCTGGCCGCGCGCTGGATCACATCCGGATCGCCGCCGGACCGGTCCGACACTCCGTGGCGCCACGCGGCAGGATCGGGGATGTCGACTTCGGCCTCTTCCACGAACACATTGAGTGGCACGTCGACATGCACCGGCCCGGGCCGCCCCGTCGTCATGAGGCCGAATGCCTGGCGAGCGATGAGCGGGATCATCTCTGGACGGAACGCCTGATAGGTCCGCTTTACATAAGGCCGCATGACATTGTTGAAGTCGCCCTGGAAGAAGCGCCCGGACTCCTGGAATGGCCCACGGTTGAACTGCTGAGTGGGGACGTTCCCGGTGATCGCGAGGAACGCGGACGAGTCGTAAAAGGCGTTCGCCACGGCCATCGCCAGGTTGAGCGAGCCGGGTCCCGATGACGTGTAGGTCACGGCCGGCTTGTGTGTGATCCGGTAGTACGCGTCCGCCATGAAGCCGGCGGCCTGCTCGTCGTGGGCCGTGATCGTGTGGATGGCGTCCTGACGGTCGTAGAGCGCGTCGAGGAAGCCGATGATCCCGTGCCCACACACGCCGAACGCATACTTGACGTTCTCTCTGACGAGGTATTCGACGAGCATCTGTGCGCCCTTCAGGGTCTCGGAACTCATCGAACCTCCTCGAGTTGGTGCCAGTGGAAGGCGTTCAGAGCCACTGCGTTCGCCAGGCGTCGGTCGTGCCAGGAACGGATGTCGATGCTAGTCTACTGCGCAACAGTTGCCAACGCCGGGCTTCTTAAGCAAGCAGTTCGGGACAGGAGAATCGATGACCACCGCCCCGAGCTCAGCGGTCCGGCCCGGCACCTGGTACCTGGTTCCGACGACATTCGACGCGGACGGTGCAGTCGACTTCGTGAGCCAAAAGCGACTGGTCGACGCCGCGATCGCCTGGGGCGTCG
>DAIOXD010000012.1:0-16334 GCA_036758145.1 Candidatus Limnocylindrales bacterium | reverse complement strand
GTCTCGAGGACCTCACGCCAGGCGTCGACCGACATCCGCATGATCAGGTCGTCGCGCGTGACTCCCGCGTTGTTGACCAGGATGTCGATCTTGCCGAACGCGTCGAGGACCGCCTTGACGACGGTGTCGGCTGTATCCGCCTGTGAGGCGTCGCCCTGGATGGCGAGCGCCTTCCGGCCGAGGCCTTCGACGATCGCGACCGTCTCCGCCGCGGCCGCCGCGTTGCCCTTGTAGGTGAATGCGACGTCGGCGCCCTGGGTGGCCAGTCGCGTGACGATCGCCCGCCCGATCCCGCGCGATCCGCCGGTGACCAGCGCGGTCTTGCCGGTCAACTCGATCATGCCCGGACCTCCTGCGGCGCGGCGCCCTGCTCGCCCGGGACGACGTCGTCGAGCGGCACATCGACCGAGCCGGGGCGGCGCATCAATTCGGCGAGCGCCTCGGGGATCGGGTCGACCGAATCCCAATCCACCGGCAGCCGGACCTTGATGTCGTCGGGGTCGACCGCGGCGTCTCCGGCGATCCCGCGTGCCGGGTCGGCGGTCCACTCGATCGTCACCGCGCCTGAGGTGAAGCCGGCCCCGAAGGCCACGATGACGATGCGGTCGCCCACCTTGACCCGGCCCTCGTTGACCGCTTCCGCCAGGGCGATCGGCACGGAGGCGGCCGACGTGTTGCCGTACTTGTCGAGGTTCACGAACATCCGCTCCATCGGCAGGTCGAGCCCCTTGGCCACCGCCTCGATGATCCGGATGTTGGCCTGGTGCGGGATGAACAGGTCGATGTCGGACGGCTGGAGACCGGCCTTCTCGATGGAGGTCAGCGCCGTCGTCGCCAGCGTCCGGGTCGCGAACCGATAGGTCTCCTTGCCCTCCATCCGGACGTAGTGCTCGCCGCGGGCGACCGTCTCGGCCGACGGCGGGCTCTTCGCCCCACCGGCCGGCAGCCAGATCATGTAGGCGCCCTGCGGCTCGGTCGTCATCTCGATGCCGAGTCCCCCACCGGGCTGGTCGGAAGCGGACAGGACGACCGCCCCGGCGCCGTCGCCGAACAGGATGCAGGTGTTCCGGTCGGTGTAGTCGAGGAAGCGCGTGAGCAACTCCGCCCCGATCACCAGCACGTGCTTGGCCATCCCGCTCGTGATGTAGGCATGCGCGGTCGCGTAGGCGTAGACGAAGCCCGAGCAGGCGGCCGCCACGTCCATCGCCGCCGCCCGGGTATTGCCGATGGCCTCCTTGACCAGGGCAGCCGTGGAGGGCATCCAGTAGTCGGGGGTCAGCGTGGCCAGGAGGATCAGATCGATCTCGTCGGGATCGATCCCGGCGGTCCGGATCGCGCGCATCGAGGCCACGGCGGCCATCGAGGCGGTCGTCTCGTGCGCGGCGGCGACCCGCCGCTCGCGGATCCCCGTCCGCGAGACGATCCACTCGTCGGACGTATCGACCATCCGCTCGAGGTCGTGGTTGGTGAGGACCTGGCTCGGGGCATAGCGACCCCATCCGGTCACATGCGCGGTGCGTGTGGTCGTGGTCACAGGGGCTCCACCTCGATGAGCGGCTGCTTTGCCTTGACCAGCGCGCCGCTCTCCGGAACGACCCGGACGACCCGGCCCGCCAGGTCCGACTTGATCTCGTTGAACAACTTCATCGCTTCGATCAGCCCGATCACCTGGCCGACCGCGACCTCGCCACCGACCTGGACGTAGGGGGCCGTCCCCGGCGCCGGTGAGGCGTAGAAGATCCCCGTCAGCGGCGCCTTGATCGACGGCCGGGCGGTCGCGGCCGGATCGCGACCCGCCGTCGACGGCTCGCCCGCGACGGGCGGCTCGGCCGTTCCGGCCGGGACGCTCGCCGACCCTCCCCCGGCGCCGGCGGGTGCGGCCTGTGCGATCGCCACCGGCTTGCGCAGGGTGAGCCCCGTCCCCCCGGACTCGATCTCCAGTTCGTCGAGGTCCGAGCGCTCCAGGAGCTGGGCGAGCTGGTCGATCAGGGCGAGCAGGGCGACGTCGCCGCCGTCGCGCGGTTCGGGTGCGCGGGCGGCCAGCGCGTCGTCGGTCATCGCCCGGGACCGGCGAGGATCAGCGCCGTGTTCTGGCCACCGAAGCCGAACGAGTTGCTCAGGACCGTGCCGATCTCGTGCTTCGCCGCCACGTTGGGGGTCAGGTCCATCCCGGCGGCGTCGGGATCCGGGTCCGCGAGATTGATCGTCGGCGGGACGCAGCCGTCGCGGATCGTCAGGATCGACACGATGGCCTCGATCGCACCGGCGGCCCCGAGCGTATGGCCGATCATCGACTTGTTGGCCGTCACCGAGATCCGACCGACCCCGTCGCCGAAGATCGTGCGGATGGCCTGGAGCTCGGCGCGGTCGCCTTCCGGTGTCGACGTGGCGTGGGCGTTGACGTGATCGATGTCGTCCGGCGTCAGGCCGGCCTTGACGAGCGCGCGCCTCGCCGCCTTGACCGCCCCGATCCCGCCCGGTGCCGGGAGCGTGACGTGCGATGCGTCCGCGGTCGCGCCGTAGCCGACCAGCTCGGCCAGGATCGTCGCGCCGCGGGCCTGCGCATGCTCGAGCTCCTCGAGGACGACCACGCCCGCCCCCTCGCCGATGACGAAGCCGTCGCGTCCCGTGTCGAACGGTCGCGAGGCCGCCGGCGGATCGTCGTTCCGCGTCGAGAGCGCACGCATCGCGGCGAACCCGCCGACCATCGGCTCGTAGATGCCCGCCTCGGCGCCACCGGCGACCATGATGTCGGCATCGCCACGGCGGATGATCTCGCTCGACTCGCCGAGGGCGTGGCCGCCCGTGGCGCAGGCGGACACGGTGGTGAAGTTCGGGCCGGTCATCCCGAACTGGATCGCGATCTGCCCGGACCCGATGTTCGGGATCCCCATCGGGATGAGGAACGGGCTGATCCGGTCCGGGCCGCGCAGTGCGTTGGTGGCGAAGCCGTCGATCAGCGTGCCGACGCCGCCGAGGCCGGTCCCCAGGATGACCCCGGTCCGGTCGGCCAGATCGCCCTCGAACCGTTCGGGCAACCCGGCCTGGTCGAGCGCTTCGCGAGCGGCCACGAGGCCGAACTGGATGTAGCGGTCGGTCCGGCGGAGCTCCTTGCGGTCGAGGACGCCGCTCGCGTCGAAGTCGTGGACCTCGGCCGCGACGCGCGACGTCAGGCGCGACGGATCGAACGCCTCGATGGTCCGGATGCCGGACCGACCGGCCACGAGGCCCTCCCACGTGGTTGCGACGTCGTTGCCGAGCGCCGTCACCATGCCCATCCCGGTCACCACGACCCGGCGCTGCTCGCTCATCGGACCAGCTTCCCCGTGCGGACCGTCGCCGCTCGATAGACGTCGCCGGGGAGGCCGCGGGCCGAGATCGCGTTCGAGACAGCGAGGGCATCGAACTCGGTCCGCTGGATCTCCGAGACCACGTTACCGTCGTCGATGTCGACCCGTGCCCAGGAGGCCGTCGGCTCGCCATCGAAGACGTAGCCCGCCGAACCGGCGTTGACGATCGCCTTCCAGCCGAGGTCGCGGACCTCCGGATAGTGGGTGTGGCCGCAGGCGATGAGACGGGCATCGGTGCCGCTGGCCCGCTCGATCACCACGTTGGCGTCGAGCTCCCGATCGAACCCGTCCGTCTGCGAGCCCGGCGAGGCGTGGCAGATGAGGATCATCGTCCCGTCCTCGGCGCGCAGCCGTCGTTCGGCTGGCAGGCGGCGGAGCCAGGCCAGTCGCTCGTCGCCGAGCGCATCATGGGCCCACTCGGTCGCGGCTCGAAACGTATCGGGGACGCCGCCGTCGCGGGTCCACGGGAAGGCGGCAACATAGTCGAAGTCGGCCACCGCGATGTCCGTGTTGCCGGAGATGATCGCGGCACCCGCCGCCTCCATCTCGCGCAGCAGGTCCACGGCGCCGGCGGGATCCGGCCCGTTGAGGACGAGGTCGCCGGCGACGGCAACGAGGTCGGGCTTCTCGCTCCGTATCGCCTTCTGGACCGCCTCGAGTGCGACCGAGTTGCCATGGATGTCGGACAGCACGATCAGTCGGGTCATCGCAGGACGCCTTCGGCCGGGATGATGAAGGAGAGCGTCGCTTCGCAGGCAGTCTCACCGTCCACGCTTGCCACGCCGCGGCCCCGTCCGAACCGCCCGCCGAGCTTCTCCATCGTGACCTCGAGCCGGAGCGTGTCGCCAGGGCTGACGACCCGCTTGAAACGGCAATCGTCGACGCCCGCGAACAGCCCGAGCCGGTCGCCGAACCCCGGCTGCTTCGCCACGAAGACCGCCATCGTCTGGGCCAGCGCCTCGACCTGGATGACGCCCGGCATCACCGGCAGGCCCGGGAAATGCCCCTGGAAATACCACTCGCCCGCGGTCACGCCCTTGATCCCGACGATCCGCTTGGCCGCCGCGTCGTACTCGACGATGCGGTCGACGAGCAGGAACGGCCAGCGATGCGGGATGAGTCCTTCGATCTCGCGGGTGGTATGGATCGTGTCGGTCATGGGCGCCTCCTGGTCGGGTCGGCGTCAGCGTGGTCCCTCCCGGGCCGCTCGTGCGGGGCGGTCTGTGCAGCCCTGCACGATGAGGGCCCGATCACGTTCGCGCCGTGGCGGCGAGGAAGGCCGCGCTCCCCACGCGGTCGAGCATGTTCGTCGTCATCCGGCCCTCGAGGAAGGCCTCGTTCGAGAGCAGCGCCTTGTGGATGGCCACGTTCGTGACCAGGCCGTCGACGACGAGCTCGTCGAGGGCGACCCGGCCACGTGCGATGGCGGTCGCCCGGTCCGGCCCCCACACGACGAGCTTGCCGAGCAGCGAATCGTAGTAGGGCGGGACCTCGTAGCCGCTGTACAAGTGCGAATCCATCCGGACGCCCGGGCCGGCCGGAGCGTGGTAGCGCTCGACGAGGCCGGCACCGGGACGGAATTCGTGCTCGGGATCCTCGGCGTTGATCCGGAATTCGATGGCGTGACCGCGCATCGAGACATCGGCCTGCGAGAACCCGAGCGGTTCGCCCGCCGCGATCCGGATCTGGATCGCGACCATGTCAAGGCCGGTCAGCATCTCGGTCACCGGGTGCTCGACCTGGATCCGGCTGTTGATCTCGATGAAGAAGAACGCCCCGTCCGCGTCGACCAGGAATTCGAGCGTCCCGACGTTCTCGTAGCCGGCCGCCATGGCGGCACGGACCGCGCGCTCGGCGAGGTCGACGCGGGCGGCATCGGACAGGGCCGGCGTCGGGGCTTCCTCGAGGATCTTCTGGTGGCGGCGCTGGACCGAGCAGTCGCGCTCGAACATGTGGACGCCGTGGCCGTAGCGGTCGATCGCCACCTGGATCTCGACGTGGCGGTTCTCGTCGAGCCACTTCTCGAGGTAGAGCGAGTCATCGCCGAAGGCGGCCTTGGCCTCCGAGCGACAGACGCGCAGCACCGATTCGAGCTCGCGCCCGGTCCGAACCATGCGCATCCCCTTGCCGCCACCGCCCGCCGAGGGCTTGATGAGGACCGGGTAGCCGATCCGCTCGGCTTCGCCCAGGGCGTGCATCTCGTCGCGCAGCATCCCGTCCGAGCCCGGGATCGTCGGTAGACCGTGGGCGGCGAGCAACTGGCGTGTCCCGGCCTTGCTGGCGAACCGCTCGAGGACGCCCGCGGGCGGCCCGATGAAGACCAGGTCATGGGCGGCCACGACCTCGGCGAAGCCCTCGTCCTCGGACAGGAAGCCGTAGCCCGGATGGATCGCGTCGCAGCCCGTCACGATGGCGGCCGAGATCACCGCCGGCGCCGACAGGTACGACCGGCGGGCCTCGGACGGGCCGATGCAGATGGCCTCGTCGGCCAGCTGGACCGGGAGCGAATCGCGGTCGGCCTCGCTGTAGGCGACGACCGCCTCCGCGCCGAGCGTTCGACAGGCGCGCAGGATCCGCAGGGCGATCTCGCCACGATTGGCGATGAGGATCTTGCGGAACACGACTCAAGCCTCCGGGCTGGCGGCGGAGGCGAACTCGAGGAGGATCAGTTCCTGGCCGTACTCCACCGCGTCGCCGGCCTCGACCAGGCTCGCGCCGACGACCCCGTCCGCCGGGGCGACGACCTCCTGCGGGACCCCGAGCATGTCGACCGACCCGAGCCGGTCGCCGGCCCGGACCTTGGTCCCGGCGCGGGCATCGGACCGCGGCTGGAAGACCCCGACCGCGGGCGAGGTGGCCACGATCCGCCCGTTGTCCCGACCATCTCGGGCGGCGTGCCCGTCGCGTCCCGCGACATCCCGTGCGTCGCGGCCGGGCCCGACCGCGGTCAGGCCGGCGGGCAGATGCGGGCCGCCCGGGCCCGCCCCGGAGCGAGCGGCGCGCTCGCGCTCACCGGGCCGGCGATCGCGCGTCGGGGCGGCCGCGCTGCCATCGCCCGGGCGACGCAGCCGGACCCGCCAGCCGTCTTCGCGGACCTCGAGCTCGCCAAGGCCGGTCGCCCCGAGCTTGGCGATCAGGGCGGGCAGCAGCTCGGCGCTCAGGCGGTCGATGGCGGCATGGTCGGCCGCACGCTCGGCTTCCGAGCGCTCGTTCTCCGAGCCGTCGACCTCGGGCTCTCCCGGCTGGACCGGTTCAGGCAAGCTCTAGACCTCCTCACGAGCCGGCGGCTCGTCGCGCGACCACGTCGGAACGGCGGCACCGACCGCGCGCCGACCCGGGTCGAGCAGATCGCGCAGGCGGTCCCCGAGCCCGCGGCCTGCCGGCTGCGACAGCCCGGGTGTCTCGGCTTCAGTGTAGGACCCCAGGGCCCGATAGCGGCGGTAGCGCGTGTCGAGCAGCTGGTCGATGGTCAGCGCCTCGAGCGCGGCGAGGCGGTCGCGGATGATGGGCTTGAGGCGCCGGGCGGTCTCGGCCGGATCGGCATGGGCGCCCTCGCCGGGCTCCGGGACGACGAGGTCGATGACGCCGAGCGCCTGCTGGTCGGCGGCGGTCATCCGCATCGCCAGGGCGGCCGCCGGCGCCTCGTCGGCGGTCCGCCACAGGATGGCGGCACAACCCTCGGGCGAGATGACCGAATAGACCGCGTTCTCGAGGGCGATGACCACGTCCCCGACCGCGATCGCAAGCGCCCCACCCGAACCGCCCTCGCCGGTGATCACGGTCACGATCGGGGTCCGCAGCCGGCTCATCAGCCCGATCGAGCGGGCGATCGCCTCGGCGATCCCGCGCTCCTCGGATTCGGGACCCGGATGCGCGCCCGGCACGTCGACGAAGGTGATGACCGGCAGCCCGAACCGTTCGGCGAGCTCCATGATCCGCATCGCCTTGCGGTAGCCCTCCGGGTGGGGCATCCCGAAATTGCGCCGGATGTTCTCGTCGGTGTCGGCGCCCTTCTGCTGGCCGACGATGGCGACCCGACGGCCATCGAGCCGGGCCAGTCCGGCGACCATCGCCGCATCGTCGCCGAAGAGGCGGTCGCCGTGAAGCTCGACGAAGCCCTCGGTCATGGCGTTGACGAACTCGAGCGTTCGCGGCCGGCGCAGATTGCGGGCGAGCTGGACGCGCCCCCAGACGGCATCGCGCTGGTCGCCCTCCCCGCCGACCTCGGCGAGCTGGGCGGGGGCTTCATCGGGGCTCGCGCGCTCCCCGACCCGCTCCGCGAGCGAACTCAGGAACGAGAAGGGACGGAAGCCGGGCGTGGCGTCGTCGAGGTCGGGGGCTGCCGTGTTGGCGGCGTGATCGCGGACGGGCAGGAGCCGGAGCAGGGCGATCAGCTCGTCGCGAAGCTCGGGCCGGGCCACGACCCGGTCGATGAACCCGTGCTCGAACAGGAATTCCGAGCGCTGGAAGCCGGGCGGCAGCTCCTGGGCGATCGTGCCGGCCGAAACGCGCGACCCGGCGAACCCGATGAGCGCATCCGGTTCGGCGAGGTTGATGTCGCCGACGACCGCGAAAGACGCGAAGACCCCGCCCGTCGTCGGGTCGGACATCACCGACAGATATGGCACGCCACCGGCCCGCAGGCGCTCCAGGGCGGCCAGCGTCTTGGCCAGCTGCATGAGGGCGAGCGTGCCCTCCTGCATCCGCGCCCCGCCCGAGGCGCTGACGATGATGAGCGGCGTGCGCGACTCGAGGGCGTATTCGGCGGCGCGGGTCACCTTCTCGCCGACGACCGCGCCCATCGATCCGCCCATGAACCCGAAGTCCATGACGCAGACGGCCACCCGGCTCCCACCCACGGCGGCCGTCCCCCAGACCGCCGCGTCACGCATCCCGGTGGCGGTCTGGGCGGCCTCGAGCCGGGCCGGATACGGCTTCTGATCGACGAAGCCGAGGCGATCGACCGACTGGAGCCCGGCGTCCCGCTCGGCCCAGGTGCCCGGGTCGAGCAGCTGCCCGAGGCGGGCCGCGGCGGAGAGCCGGAAATGGTGGCCGCAGGTCGGGCAGACACGGAGCGCCTTGTCGAGCTGCTTGTTGAACAGCATCGTCTCGCACGACGGGCACTGGGTCCAGAGGTCGGCCGGATAGACGTCGCGGCGCGCCCGGAACGACGGCAGCTTGATCGGCATCAGACGGGCCTCGTCCGGGCGACCGCGCGGGCGGCGCGGACCATCGGGCTCGCCGGCGGCCGATTGCGTCGCCACGCGACGTACGCCGCACCGGCCAGCGAGAGCGCGGCGGAGGTCAGCGCACCACCGATGATGAGCGGGCGCCGCCCGAAGACCGATGCGGGCTCATCGGGGTCACCGAGCGGAAGCGGAACGATCCACCGTTCCGCACCGCCCGTCGTCGCCGGCGACCCGATCCGGCTCGCGACGTCGCTGAGACGTGCGGCGAGGGCCTCCTCGAACCGGAACGACGGATGGAAGCGCGGGAGGTCGCGGGCCAGTCGGTCCGCGGTCCGGCGGATCGCATCGGACGGTTCGGACGGCGTCGGCCCATGGTCGGCGCCGCGGGCATGCGCGGTGAGGAGCGCCTCGAGATATCGATCGGTGACGAGGGCGTCGACCTCGCGGCCCTCCCGACCGGCGAACGGGCCGGTCACCGCGACGAGTCGTCGAGATCCCGGGCGACGCTCCGCAGGGCACGGTGGATGAGGACGCGGACAGCACCTTCCGAGCGGCCGAGCACGCCCGCGATCTCCTCGGTCGTCATCTCGTCCACGAACCGCAGGATCAGTGCGCGACGTCGATCGTCGGGCTGGCGACCCACGGCCAGCCACGCGGCGGCCGCCTCGTCGCGCAGCGTGGCGTCGCCTTCGATGTCGATGGGCGCGGCGACGACACCCGCCGCCTCGAGCGGCGCCTCGGGCCGGCGGCGCTGCCGGCGGCGACGTTCGGCGACCGCGTTGCGCGCGATCTGGAAGAGCCAGACGCGGAACGTCGAGGCACCCTCGCCATCGACCGGGCGGGCGCGCTCCTCGAACCGGCCGAGGTTGGTCAGGGCGGCGAGGAACGTGCGCTCGGTGGCGTCTTCCGCCTCGTGGTGATCGCGCAGTTCGTAGAACGCGTAGCTGTACACCTGGGCCAGGTACTTCCGATAGAGGGCCTCGAACCGGGCCGGGTCCGCCTGGGCCGCCTCCACGAGCCGACGGTCACGGTCGAGGCGGGCAAGACGCGGACCCCCCTCCTCCGGACGGTCCATCTTCCACAATGCCGGTCGGGCCATCGCGTTACACCCGTGCCGCGATCGGCTCGGCCAGACGGACGTGGATGATCTCGCCGACGAGGACGTGTCGCTCGCCACCCTCGCCGCCCGGATCGGCGACGATCAACGCCCCGGTGTCGGTATCGACCCCTCGGGCCGTGACGGTTTCGATGCCGGCCGGCGTTTCGAGACGGACGCTGCGGCCGGTGGTGACCTGCCGGCCGGCCCACGCTGTCGAATCGAAGCGGCCGGCGCGGAGCGCGTCGATGCCGGGTTCGAGGCGGTCCAGGAAGGCGGCGAGCAGCGCTTCGGTGTCGACCGGCCGACCGCCGCCCGCCTCACGCAACGAGGTCATCGACGCCACGAGCGGCGGCGGGAAATCGGCCGGATCCCAGTCGACGTTGACGCCCAGGCCGATGACCGCGCGCGGGTCGGGACTCCCGAGACCGTCGGTCTCGCCGAGCACCCCGGCCACCTTGCGGAGGTCGGCCGGCGAGCCGGAGGCGGTCGCGGTCGCGATGACCAGGTCGTTCGGCCACTTGAGGCCCACGGACCCGGCGGCCAGCCCGGTCGTGGCCTCGGCGGCATCGGCCATGGCCAGCGACGCGACCGCCGCCAGACGCCAGACGTGATCGGGCGCCAGCCACCCCGGACGGAACCCGAGCGAGAGCAGCAGGGCGGCGCCGTTCGGTGCGACCCAGCCGCGGCCGGCGCGACCACGGCCCGCGGTCTGCTCCGCGGCGACCGCGAGGCAGACCTCGGGTGTTCCCTCGGCGAGCCAGCCGCGAACGACGTCGTTCGTCGAATCGACGCGGTCGAAGTGCTCGGTCCGGGCGAGGAACCCGGTCATCGGCGATGCACCGGTCAGCCGGCCGCCGCGGCGCCCGCGTCGATGGCGTCGACGCTTTCGGGTCGTTCGAGCTCGAAGGCGTCGTGCAGCGCGCGCAGCGCCGTCTCCAGGTCCGCCTCCGCGATCATGCACGTGATCCGGACCTCGGAGGTCGAGATCATCTCGATGTTGACGCCGGCATCGGCCAGCGTCCCGAACATCCTCGCCGCGTAGCCCGGCGCGTTGTGCAGGCCGGCGCCGACGATCGAGACCTTGGCCACCGAGGCGTCGGTCGTCAGCTCACGGGCGCCCAGCTCGCGTACGAGCGGATCGAGCGTCTTCTTGGCCGCGGCCAGCTCGACCCGCGGGACCGTGAACGAGAGGTCGGTCTCGCCGCCGTGGCCGACGTTCTGGACGATCATGTCGACGTTGATCCCGGCGTCAGCGAGTGGCGAGAAGATCGATCGCGCGACACCCGGCCGGTCGGGCACGGCCACGACCGTGACCTTGGCGACGTTTCGGTCGTGGGCGAGCCCGCGGACCTTGTTGCGCTGCTCCACGAGCGGATCCTCCTTGATGAGCGTGCCGGGCGCGTCCTCGAACGAGCTCAGGACCTCGATGACGACGCCGTTGACCCAGCCGAGCTCGACGGCGCGGACCTGCATCACCTGGGCGCCCTGGTGGGCGAGCTCGAGCATCTCCTCGTAGCCGATGACCGGGAGCTGGCGGGCCTTGGCCACGAGACGCGGGTCGGCCGTGTAGATGCCCTTGACGTCGGTGAAGATCTGGCAGCGGGCGGCGCCGAGACTGGCGGCCAGCGCGACCGCGGTCGTGTCGCTCCCCCCACGGCCGAGGGTCGTGATCTCGTCATCGTCCGCGGCATGGGCACTCTGGCCCTGGAAGCCCGCGACGATGACGACCTTGCCGGCGGCCAGCTCCGAATGGACCCGACGCGGTTCGATCCCGGCGATGCGGGCGCGGCCGTAACGACCGTCGGTCGTGATGCCGGCCTGCGGCCCGCTCAGGCTGATCGCCCCGACGCCCAGGCCGTGCAGGGCCATCGAGAGCAGGGTCGCGCTCTGGTGCTCGCCGGTGGCGAGCAGAACGTCGAGCTCGCGAGGATCGGGCTCGTCGGTGATGGCCGCCGCCAGACCGAGCAGCTCGTCGGTCGTGTCGCCCATCGCGGAGACGACCACGACGAGGTCGTGGCCGGCCGCGCGCTCGCGGGCGATCCGGCGCGCGACGCGCTTGATCCGGTCCGCGTCAGCGACGGACGAGCCACCGTACTTCTGGACGACGAGGGGGGCGGGCATCGTCGGCGCATTCTACCCGCTGGTCACCGCTCTCCCGATGCAGGGCGCCTCGTGGGACCATGGTGCCGTCTCGCATCGCCCGGAGGACCACCCCCGCATGTGCTTCGATCTCGACAGCCGCCCGCCCATCGCGCCGATCGCCGGCGGCGCCCTCGACGCCGCGCCACTGATGCTGACCGCGGCCGATCGCAACCGGTTCGCGGCCTTCCGGGCCCGCGCCGCCGAGCCGACCGGCGCCGGGATCGTCATCCTGCCCGACGCCCGCGGGCTGCATCCCTTTTACGAGGAACTCTCACTTCGGTTCGCGGAGCACGGGATCGACGCGCTGGCGCTCGACTGGTTCGGGCGCACGGCCGGACCCGAGCCGCGTGGTGACGACTTCGACTACATGCCGCACGTCGAGCAGACCACCTGGACCGGGATCTCGTCCGACATCGTCGCCGCGGTCGAGGAGCTGCGGGCGCCCGACGGCGACCGGCCGGCCCCTACGGCCGTCTTCACCATCGGCTTCTGCATGGGCGGCCGGATGTCGTTCCTCGCGGCGACGCTCGGACTGGAGCTGGCGGGCGTGATCGGCATGTACGGGACCCTCGGTCCGTGGCGCAACGACGCCCCCGAGCCCGTCGAGGCCGCTTCACGCTTCGGATCGCCGGTCCTGGGTCTCTTCGGCGGCGCCGACCCTGGGATCAAGCCCGAGCACGTCGCCGCCTTCGACGCGGCGCTCTCGGCGGCGGACGTCGACCATCGCCTCGTCACGTACCCCGGCGCGCCGCACAGCTTCTTCGACCGCAAGGCGGCCGAGTTCGCCGACGCGAGCGCGGCGGCGTGGGAGGAGGTCCTTGCCTTCATCTCGCGGGTGCGACAATGATGCAGCGTCTGAGGCACAATCGGCATCCGACCGGGGCCAAACGCAGTGGAGGTGGGGTATGTCGTTTGCATCCAAGGCCCTGAGGATCGCGGCCGGTTTAGCGCTCGTCGGAGCTCTCCTTGTTCCGGTCGCGACGACGACCGCGCACAGTCCGGCAAGTGGCGCGAACGCCTCCGTGAAACGGATCTTCGTGATCATGCTCGAGAACCACAGCCAGTCGACGGTGATCGGCGACGCGAACGCGCCATATATCACCAGCCTGGCCGACCGCTACGGGGAGGCGACCCACTACTACGGCGTCACGCACCCGAGCCAGCCCAACTACGTGGCGACGATCACCGGCCAGCTCGACATCACCCGGATGAACGACGTCGCGACCAATCATTACGACTGGCCGAACCTCGTGGACCAGCTCGAGAGCCATGGCAAGACCTGGGGCGCGTATATGGATTCGCTCCCCTACGCGGGTTACACCGGTGCCGTAGCACCGGACGGCGTGGCGCTGTACACGAACAAGCACGACCCGTTCGTGCTGATGGATGACGTCCTCAGCAGCCCCGCGCGACTGGCCCAGATCAAGCCGTATACGAGTCTGGCCCACGATCTGAACACATCGAACGCGCCGGACTTCGTCTGGATCAGCCCCAATCAGTGCAACGACATGCATGGCGGGGTGTACGTGACGGTCGCCGGCCACCCCGAGACGCCCTGCCCATACGGCAGCGCCGTCGATGATGCCAACGATGCGGCCCTGAAGCAGAAGGCCGACGTCTTCGTCCACCAGGCCATCGACACCATTCGAAACTCGAAGGCGTGGACCGGCAACAGCGCGATCTTCGTCCTGACCGATGAGGCCGACTTCGGTGGCGCGGCGTTCGACGATCAGGACCTGTGGGCCGACGTCAGCGGTTGCTGCGATTCGCCTGGCTATGGCATCGCGCCGGCGCTGCCGAACGGATACGAGTTCCAGGACAACGGCCCCGGCCATTTCTGGACGGAGGGACAGTTCGGCGGTGGTCTGGTCCCCGCGATCGTCGTCGCCCGCAACGGCATGTCCGGGCTCAAGGATCCGACGCCCTATAACCACTACTCGCTCTTGCGGACGATCGAGCAGGTATGGGGACTGGGTTACCTCGGGTATGCCGCCGACGCTGCCAACGTTTCGTCCATGACGACCTTGCTGCAACACTGACCCGGCGTATCCCAGCCCCAAGCCGCGGGGGCCCGCATGCGATGGGCTCAGCCGCGGGCGACCACCCGTGCCCCGGCGTTGCGCGGTTCGACGACCAGCACCCGGCCGGCGAGGTCCAGGTCGGCCGCCGCGGCGAAGAAGGCGGCCTGGATCCGGGTGATGCCCGCCATCGATTCGGCGAAGGCCAGGATCGTGGAGCCCGCCCCCGACAGGCACGCCCCGAGGGCACCTGCCTCCCGCGCCGCCGCGACCATCCGGGGTAGCTGCGGGTAGACGTTCGCTCGATACGGTTCGTGCAATCGGTCGACGGTCAGTCGTGCCAGGAGGTCATATCGGCCGGTGGCCAGGCCGGCGACGCCGACAGCCACGGCGCCGAGGTTGGCCACGGCGTCGGCCATCGGGACCATCGTCGGGAGGGCCGCCCGCATCTCGCCGGTCGGCAGGCGCAGCTCGGGGATGAACAGGACCGCCCGCAGGTCACGCGGCGAATCGAAGCGGATGGCCTCGACCCCCTCGTCGCTCGTCGTCGAGACCACGAACCCGCCGAGCAGCGAGGCGGCGGCGTTGTCCGGGTGGCCCTCGATCTCGCACGCGATCCGCAGCATCTCGGTGGTGGCGAGGGCCTCGCCCGCCAGCGCATTCCCGGCCAGCACCCCGCCGACCGTGGCGGCCGCCGAGGATCCGAGCCCGCGCGCCAGTGGGATCTTGTTATGCATCGTGATCTGCCAGCCGACGCCCTCATGCAGCTCGCCCCGAGCCGCACGCAAGGTGGCCTCCAGGCCGCGAACGAACCGGTTTTCCCGATCGCCGGGGAGCTCGTCGCGGCCTTCGCCCTCGACGATCAGCTCGATGGCACCGCGGCTCCAGACGCGGACCTCGACCTCGATCCGGTTGACGATCGCCAGCGCGACCCCGAGGCAGTCGTAGCCCGCTCCGAGGTTGGCGGACGAGCCCGGCACCTCGACCGTGACGCTGCTCCCATCGAGCTCGGCGAGCCAGTGGCCACTCATCGGCGCGCCCCTACCAACCGAGCACGACGGCGACCGAGCCGAGGGTCGGGGCGGCTTCGAGGAAGGGCGGGACCTGGCGTTCGGCCGTGGTCGGATCCTTCAGGCCGTGCCCGGTCAGCACGCACACGACGGTGGCCTCGGGATCGAGCTCGCCGGCCTCGACGGCCTTGGTCACGCCGGCCACGGCCGCCGCCGAGGCAGGCTCGCAGAAGATGCCCTCGAAGCGGGCCAGCGCACGATAGGCGACCAGGATCTCCTCGTCCGTCACCGCGGTGATCCGACCACCGGAGGCATCACGAGCAGCGATGGCCTTGCCCCATGAGGCGGGGTCGCCGATCCGGATCGCGGTGGCGATCGTCTCCGGGTGTTCGATCCGATGACCGACGACGAGCGGTGCGGCGCCGGCCGCCTGGAAGCCCCACATCCGCGGCGTCGAATCGATCAGCCCCGCGTCGGCGTAGTCGCGGAACCCCGCCCAGTAGGCGCTGATGTTGCCCGCGTTGCCGACCGGGATGGCGAGCACGTCGGGTGCCCGGCCGAGGTCGTCGCAGATCTCGAACGCTGCCGTCTTCTGGCCCTCCAGGCGGTACGGATTGACCGAGTTGACCAGGGTCACCGGATGGTCGTCCTGTTCGGCGAGCGCCCGGACGATCCCGAGCGCCTGGTCGAAATTGCCATCGATGGCCACCACCCGGGCGCCCGCCACGAGCGCCTGGAGCAGCTTGCCGACCGCGATCTGGCCCTTCGGCAGGACGACGATGACCTCCATCCCGGCTGCCGCACCATACGCCGCGGCCGATGCCGAGGTGTTCCCGGTCGACGCGCACACGATCGCGCGGGCGCCGGCCTCGGCCGCCTTGGCGACGGCCACCACCATCCCGCGGTCCTTGAACGAGCCCGTCGGGTTCTGGCCCTCGACCTTGAGGTACAGGTTGCGCAGGCCGAGGGCGTCGCCCAGACGACTCGCCCGAACCAGCGGCGTGAAGCCCTCGCCTAGCGTGAGCGGCGGCGTCGCGTCGGTGACCGGCAGGAACCGGCCGTAGCGCTCGACGAGGCGCGGCCGGGCGGCGAGCGAGTGGATCCTCGGCTCAGTCATCGATCGGGTAGCGCACGCCGCTCGAGGCCACGAAGACCTCGCCGTCGGGCCGAGAGACGCCGCCAGCGGCCGGCGTGGTCGCCGGGCGACGCGGACCCCATGTCGACCCCTCCCCGCGCGCGATGGCCAGCAAGTCGCCGAGGACCGCCGAAGAGGTCGCCGCCCCGCCGGCGCCCGGGCCGTCGAACCCGATCCGCCCGACCGGCGTCGCGTCGACCTCGATCCGGTTACGGACCCCGGCGGTTCGGCCCAGCGCGGAATCGAGCGGCAGGGCGGTCGGAAGGACGGCGGCCGCGATCCCGTCGGCATCATCCAGCGAGGCCGACACAAGGAGGCGGATGATCCGGCCCGCGCGTCGGGCGTCGGCCTGATCGGCGAGGCTGACGGTCGTGATCCCCGGGCCGGCCGG
>DAIOXD010000011.1:0-16430 GCA_036758145.1 Candidatus Limnocylindrales bacterium | reverse complement strand
GGCGCATACTGGCGTCCTCTTCCCGTCTGAAGTGCGTGTAGATCCCGGTGCGAACGTCCGCACGGAACGACTCGGCTGGGACGAACATGCCGCATTGCATCATCAGCTCCGCGACGCCGAGGCCTCGAAGGAAGGTCGACTTTCCGCCCCGGTTGGCGCCCGTGATCATGACGAGCGACCTGCCGTCGGCGCTCACGTCGTTTCCGACGACCCGTTGGGCCACGCTGAGACTCAAGGACACGTCGTACAGCCCCCGAGCGGCAAGGATCGGCTCGCCCGTCGCTCCGGGTTCGGGAAAGCAGACCGGTTCACCCTTCGCGGCCAGTCGGTCGAACAGGTTGAGGCAACCGACATAGAAGCCGAGCTCCCAGCACAGCATCGTGAAGAAGCTCAGGATGTCGCTCATGGAACGTCCCAGCGCGTTGGCAACAAGACTGACGCCCCGGTTCCGCAGCTCCGACAGCGCCTGGAAGCCGGCCTGGTCGCGCTCGGGGATCTCGACCACATATCCGGACCTGTCCCAGGTGAAGAGTCGCCCAAGCCAGCTCCGGCTATCGTCGGGCGGCCGACGAAGGACGTAGTTGATCGCCTTGTTGCCTCTGCCCAGGTCGGCGCTGAGGAGAATGCCGTCGCTGAATCGAAGTCGTCTCAAGTGCGCGTCCACCACCTCGAGGTACGCGTCACCAAGCTCCCTTGGGAGCATGGTGAAGAGCGTCGTGAACCCCTCCGAATGGAACAAGGACGCGTGCTCTTCGGCGAATCGGCGGAGTCTCCGGAGCATGCCCACGAACAGCTCCAACACCTTGATCGATTCGTGCAGGACCCCGTCGGCGGACCGGGCATAGAGCCAGTGGTGGATCTTCCTCTCTCCCTCGACCGCATCGAGGGCCAGGTCGTACATCTCCCTGATCAACTTCGGCTGCGCCAGGCAGTCCCTGAGGATGTCCTGGCGATAGACGATCGAGTCGGGCTCATCAAGGCTCGTCAGGAGGACCCGCCTGGCCACCTCGGACAGGAAGGGGTTGCCGGCGGCCATGGCGTCGAGCAGACGGTCCAGCTCCAGGTCCTGGCGCAGCGCCGGTTCGTTGGCGGGCAGATCGGCCGTCGGATCCAGGTCCCGATCCCGGTACAGCAGGAAGGCCTTCATGGCGCGATCCGCTCCATCAGGCGTTCGTAGGTGAGCCCGTACTTCCGGGCGATCACCGCGGCGTAGGCCAGCCCATCGGCCGGCTGCCGGACGACCTTGAACGTACGAACGACAGGGTCATCGGGATCGACCGTGCTCACCATGCTCACGGTCGTCCGACCGAGCGACGCCAGCTCGTCGAGGAAGGTGACCATGACACACAGGATGTCGCGCTCGATGATCTGCCGGAGGATCTCCTTGTTGAGGAACAGGGAATCATCCAGGGTCGTGGAGCTGAAGCTCTCATTCATGATCAGGATGCTCTCGGGTGTCGCGCTGTCGAGGATGTCGTGGATCCTGCGCAGGTCGCTCTCCAGCTTGCCGCTCAGGTCCCCGAGGTCTTCCTCCCGCTCGAAGTGGACGAACAACCGGTCGAACAGGAACAGTCGCGCTTCGCTCCCGGGCACGGGACAGCCGAGGCTGGCGAGGTAGTGGAGCTGGCCGAACGTTCGGGCGAAGGTCGTCTTCCCGCCCTGGTTCGGACCTGACACGACGATGATCCGTTCCGGGTCGTGCAGGTAGAAATCGTTCGTGACGACGGCTGTGTCCTCGCGGACGAGCTTGTGCGCGAGAGCCAGATCGAACACGTCGCGGCCAAAGATCTCCTTGGATGTGGCCGTGACCTGCGGCGCGCAGAAGGCCAGTCCCGCCGGCTTGAACTGCTCGACATGCTCGAGACACGCGACGTAGAACTGCACCTCTCGGTCGAATCTGACGATCGTCTCGTCGAGGTAGTCACGATGCCGAACCCCGTACGCGGCCAGCGGCCCGAAGATGTCCGGAAAGAGCAGGGCGACCCGGTCGAGGATGGCGGCTTCGACGTGGTTCAGCTCCGCGTAGGAGGGGAAGGTGAAGGTATAGCCTTCGACCGGTCCCTGTTTGAACTTCTCGAACGTCTGCTCGACGTCCGCGCTGTAGTCAGGGACCGGTTCATAGCGGTTCACCCGGATCCGGGCACCCTGGATATGGAGCTGGTATCGGATCCGCGACAGATCGGCCTTCATCTCTCGCGTTTCGGCGACCATCGCCCTGAACGCATCGGATCCGGTATAGGTCGCCAGGTACTCGCGGAAGTCGAGGAATCCGCGTGACCGCAACGCCGCGCTCTCCAGGTCCTTGCTCAGGCGATCGACAGCGCTGCCATATGCCTCCACGGCATCCACGAACCAGCGCTGTTTCTGGAGCTCGTAATGCAGCTTCTGGACCTGGGCCAGGTGGCCGCGCATCGCCTGCATCTGCCCGGCGAATCTCCGGATCGCCTCGAGGACCGCAGGCTCGCCGAGTTCACGCAGCGCCTCGTGGCGATACGCGACGCTTTCGACGTCGGTCAAGGGTGCGTAGAAGAACGGTTGAAGTCGGTATTCGTCGCGGCCGTCCGTCATCGCCGCGACGACCTGGTCCAGATTGAGGTCCGGGAAGCACTCAGGCTGGGGCCGCTGGTCGACATCGATGTCGACGATCCGCGGATCGAACAGGATGCTTCGGAAACCCATGGGCGATCCCGCCTTCAGCACGACTCCACCCGACGTGGGCAAGATGGCCGGGGAGTCTCCAGGAATGGCAAATGGCTTCCGGAGTCCATCCCCAGAAGCCATCACCCGTGCGAACGGGAAGCGCCGCGAGCTTCATCGCGTTTCGGTTGTCAAAGGGATTCTTCTGCGAGCGGGCCGTGCCTGTCAAGCAGCGGGCGTCGACGCCGTAATCGGCGTCGATGCCGCCCGAGGCCTCGACCGGGTAGCATCAAGCGCATACAAGTTCGCGGGCCATGCACGCCCCGCTGGATGGAGGTCGATTTCGATGGCCAAGCGCGACCGGGCCGGCAATGAACTGCGAAAGCTGGAGAAGCGACTGGCCGACGCTCGCGCCACCGAGATGAAGCGCCTCGCCCAGGTCGCGGCTGCCCAAGCGACCAAGGGTCGAAAGCAACTGGCCAAGCGTCAACGGCAGGCAACGGACGCTGCCGCCGAGGTCGCGTCCCTGAGCGGCAAGTTGGCGCGGGCGACGGCCGCAGTGGCTGGGTCCGCGGCCGGCGGCGTCGGTGGCGTCGTGAAGCGCGTCGGGTCGGCGGCGTTCCAGGCGGCGAGCGCCGTCTCGCCCGTGAAGGCCCCGGTCAGGCGGAGCAGGACCTCGGCTGCGGCCAAGCCCGCGGCGGTGCGTGCTCGCGCCGCGACGCCATCGAAGTCCGCCGCGACCCGAACGGCCGCGACCGCCCGCAAGGCCACCGGGAAGCCGGCGGCGCCGCGGCCGAAGACGCCGGCCAAGGCGACGACCCGGGGGACCGCGACGGCCGCGTCGACGGCCGCCGCCACGCCGGCCGCATCGACCCGGAAACCCGCGACCGCGAAGCCCGCCACGACCCGGAAGCCCGCGACGACGCGCACCACGGCGACGACGCGCAAGGCCGCCACGGCGACCCGCAAGCCCGCCTCGTCGCGCCCGGCCACGCGCCCCACCTCGTCCGGAACCACAGCCCGGAGGTCCCTTCGACCCAGTATCAGCGGCCCCGACGACGCCCCGTCCTGAACCCGGCGCGCCCTCCGTACCTCCGCCGTCCGTCGACGGGTCTGTCGTCGGCGCCTCGGTCGATCTCGGCTCGAACTCGGTCCACCTGCTCGTCGCACGCGTCGCCGGCCATCGCCTCGGTGCCCTCGACGACGAGTCGGCCTTCCTCGGACTCGGCGCGGCCATCGCGACGCGCGGTTACCTGGGTCGGGCAGCTCGCGCAACGCTGACCGAGACGCTCGTCCGGTACACCGAGACGGCGCGCCGGCTCGGGGCCGTCAACGTGACCCTCCTCGGTACCGAGCCGATCCGTCGGGCAGGCGATGGGGCCTCCATCGTCCACGAGTTGGCCAACGCGACGAACGCCCCGTTGCACGTCCTGTCGCACGAGGAAGAGGCCTATCTCACGATCATCGGCGTGACCGAGGGGATGCCGGTCACCCGCGAGACCCTGGTGATCGACATCGGCGGCGGGAGCTCGGAGTTCTGCGTCGTCGACCCGACCCGCCGACCGCGGGCGGCCGGACTGCGGATCGGTTCGGCCCACCTGACGGATCGCTTCGTCACCCACGATCCACCGACCGCGGCCGAGGTGACCGCGATGCGCGCCGCCGCGGCCGAGGCGGTCGCCGGTGCGCTCGAGGCACAGCCTGGGGAGATCATCGCGGTCGGCGGCACGGCCTCCAACCTGCTCAAGGTGCTCCCCGCGGCGATGGTCGACCGGACGCTCACGCGCGACCGCATCGCCCTGATCCAGACGATCCTCGCCAGAGAACCGGCCGCGGCGGCCTCGGAGCGGCACCTCGTCAATCCGATCCGCGCCCGGATCCTGCCCGCCGGCGCCGCGATCATGGACGCGATCCTTGAGCGCTACTCCGCGGGCCGGATCCGCGTCTCCGAGGCCGGCGTCCGCGAGGGGGCAATCCTCGCAGTCGAGCACGCCGGGTCCTCGTGGCGCGACCGCCTGACCGATCTCGCGCACGGCTGGCGGGGGTAGGCGAGCGACCGCAGCACGGCCCCGCCCGCGCCACCCATCGCCCGCGTTGCCCGGCACGCAAAAGTTGCACCCGGAGCACGCAACCGGTGCCGTGCGGTCGCGATCGGCTGCTGTTGTTGCGACGGGAGCACGGATCAGGTGAGTGAGCCGGCTCGGGCCCCGATCTTCGGTCGATGTTGCTCCGCGCGCAAATTTCGGTCGCCGTTTCAGGCCCGTTTCGCGTCGATGGACGGGTTGTGTGCCGCGGGCGCAAACGTTGCACCGGGGGCACAGCTTCTGGGTAAACGCGGGCGCGGTGGCGCCCACGGGCGCTGGATTCGCCGTCCCAGCAACGTCGCCCACCGAGCGGAGGACACGCGAACTACAAGCCCGCTACGACCCGCCCGAGCTTCCGCCGGAACGTGACTCCGGCGATGCCGCGCCACGGCGTCCCGATCGAGCGCCGAAGCCGGGCGACCTCGCGCTCCCGGCTCACGAGGTAGCGCCCGATCGCCGCACCCTCGCGCGGCGACAGCTCGCCGGCGTGCTCGACCAGGAAGTTCCTCGCCATCGATGCCGCGACGTCGGCGTCGTTCATCAACCCGAGATGATCCTGGAGGGCCGTGACCCGGGCGATCAGGTCGGCCGACTCATCGCCCAATGCCTCGCGCACGAATTCGAGCGTGTAGCGCAGCCACTTGCCCGCGATGCGCAGCTCGTGGATCGTCTCGACATCGGCCCAGCGCAGGACCGGCTCGTAGCCGCGGACCTGTTCGTACGCGTTCCAGACGCGTGACGACGTGGTGTCGCGGACCCGATGCGGCTGGGTCGGCCCGACCGGCAGGACCGCCGCCCCTTCGGTCCGGACGAAGTCGCGGTAGTCATCCACCCAGCGCCGGTAGCCGTCCGAGTCGAGCTCGCGGACGAGGAGCACCCGGGCGTCGTCGCGATGCTCGCGCCAATCGGCGAGCAGCGGTTCGAAGGCTCGTCGTTCCGCGGCGGGCAGCTCGGCCCGATACGCCTCGGCCGCATCGATCAGGACGTCGAGGTCGCGAACGGCGCCCAGCCGCGATGCGATCTCGCGCAATCCGGTCCGGTAGCGCTTGGTCCGTCCCGGCCGGAACGACGCCCCGAAGACGCGCCAGGCGGCCCGCTGCCGGCGGGTGGCGACGCGCATCGCGTGGAGCTCCTCGTTGTCCTGACCGGCGCGCGTGCCGGGCTCGCGGGCGAGCATCCGCGCGAGGTGGAAGCGCATGACCTTGCGACCGGCCTCGGCGACGTGATCGTCGGGTGTCACGCCCGGCGTCTTGCCGACCACGAGGTGGATGTCGGTCGGGATCGCCTCGTCGACGGCCTCGCTGACGACGTCGGAGGTGCTCGGGGTGACCTCGGCGTGCGACTCGCGCTCGGGCGCCGACTCCGCCACCATCACCGGGACCCGCCGACGCGGGGCGGCGCCGGCCGTCCGACGCACGTCCGCCCCGCGCTCGTCGTCTGCCGCATCGCGCGCGTCGGCTTCGGCGCCATCCGTCCCGGCCATCCCATGCCCGCGGGCCGCCGACCGGACTGCAGCCATCGCGGCATCGAGCTTGCTGCCGCTGGCCGGGGCCAGCGCCGGGTCGGCGCCGAACACCTCGGCCAGGCTGCCCAACCGCTCCTCGGCGCCCTTGACCAGTTCAGCCTCGAGCTCCACGAAGCGATCGACCACCCGCGACCGCGTCACCACATCGACCTCGTCGAGGCTGAGCTCGACCCGCGTATCGCCGTCACGAACGATCCGCTTGCGGCGGAGCTGCCGGATCGTGACGAGCTCGAGGAGCGGCGCGTCGCCCGCGTGCTCGAGGACGAGCGATCGGGCGTCCGAGGCCGGCCATTCGAGCGGCCCGGCCGTGCGGTCGGCGGGTCCTTCCACCTCCTCGCGCCGGACCGATCCACCCGGGCCCTCGGTACGCGTCAGCGACTTGACCGAGACGACGGTCCCGCGTCCGGACTGACGGAGCCGGACGGCGAAGCCGGCTTTGGCCATCGCGCCGTCGGCCGTATCCACATAGCGGTCCTCGAATTGCGACGAGCGTGCCGCCGCACTCCCAGTGAACGATCCGATCTCCTCCGCCACCAGATAGCGCTCGGCAGAGGCGAGATCGACGACCCGATACTTGAGCTCGACCTCGACCGGGCGCTCGACGGCGCTCATGCGCGCGGGTCCAGCGAGCCAGCGGTCGACCCAGGCCGCCTCGGGGCGGCGATCACGCCTCCTCGCCGGAGCGCGTCCTCCTTCATCACCTCGAAGGTGTCGATGGTGCCTTCGCGGCCTTCGAGCGCCTCGGTCCTGACCCACGAGGAATCCGGCTGGAGCTGCCACGACCGGCGATCGTCGGCGAGCATGACCTCCAGGATGGTGGCCAGCCGATCCTGCGCCTCGTGGTCCTCGACCGGCGCGACCGCCTCGACCCGCCGGTCGAGATTGCGGTCCATCAGGTCCGCCGACCCGATGTAGAACTCGCGCTCGCCGCCGTTATCGAAGCTCCAGATCCGCGAATGCTCCAGGAACTCGCCGATGATGGAGCGGACGCGGATAGACTCCGAGACCTCGGGCAGTCCGGGCTGGAGCGAGCAGGCCCCGCGGATGATCAGGTCGATCGAGACGCCGGCGCTCGACGCGCGATAGAGCGCCTCGATGACCGCGACGTCCACGATCGCGTTCACCTTCAGGATGATGCGTGCCGACCGCCCGGCCGCGGCATGACCCACCTCGCGGTCGACCAGATCGAGGAACCGCGAGCGCAGGCTGTGCGGCGCGACGAGCAGGCGACGGAACGACCGCTGGCGGGACAACCCGGTCAGGTTGTTGAACAGGTCGGTGACGTCGGCACCCAACTCCGGGCGGCAGGTCAGGAGCCCGATGTCGACGTACAGGCGCGCCGTCTTGGTGTTGTAGTTGCCGGTGCCGATGTGGACGTAGCGGCGCAGCCCCGTCCCCTCGCGCCGGACGACCAACGCGGTCTTCGAGTGCGTCTTGAGCCCGACCAGGCCGTAGACGACGTGGGCGCCCGCTCGTTCGAGCTTGCGCGCCCAGACGATGTTGGCCTCCTCGTCGAAGCGCGCCTTGATCTCGACCAGGACGACGACCTGCTTGCCGCGTTCGGCGGCACGGATCAGCGACTGGACGATGGGCGAGTCGCCCGAGGTCCGGTACAAGGTCTGCTTGATCGTCAGGACCTCGGGGTCGTCGGCGGCCTGGGTGATGAACCGTTCGACCGACGCGGCGAACGACTCGTATGGGTGGTGGACCAGGATGTCGCCGGCACGGATCGCGGCGAAGACGTCGGCAGGTTCGTCCTCGTCGGGCGGGATGAGTCGGGGCGGCGTGACCGGCGACCATGGGACGGGCTTGAGATCCGGGCGGTCGAGGTCGGCCAGGGGAGCCAGCCCGGTCAGGTCCAGCATCCCGCTGATCTCGTAGCAATCGGCCTCGCCGAGACCGAGGCCGCGCAGCAGGAGCGCCCGTGTCGCGGGCGGCATCGACCGTTCGACCTCGAGCCGGACGGCCGCCCCGAACCGCCGTCGCCGGAGCTCCTCCTCGATGGCCAGGAGGAGGTCGTCCGCTTCGTCCTCCTCGATCTCGAAGTCGGCGTTGCGGGTGACCCGGAAGAGGTGGTGCTCCTCGACCTCCATCCCCGAGAAGAGCGTGTCGAGGTTCGCCTCGATGATCTGGTCGAGCAGGATGAACCTCGACGGCTCGACCTCGACCAGGCGCGGCAGGATCTGCGGCACCTTGACCCGGGCGAAGCCACGTTCCCCGGTCTCCGGGTCGCGCAGACCGACTGCGATCGAAAGGCTCAGCGTCGAGATGTACGGGAAGGGATGACCCGGGTCGACCGCGAGCGGCGTCAGGACCGGGAAGATCTCGTCGAGGAAGCGCCGCCGGAGCGACTCATGGTGCTCGGGGATAGCCGCGTAGTCGACCAGCTCGACGCCCTCCGCGGCGAGCGCTCGGCGCACGGAGATGGAGATCGCCGAATGCTCCGCCACGAGCTCGAGGACTCGAGCGCGCGTCGCGGCGAGCTGCTCGTCGGCGGTCCGACCGTCGGGCGACCGGGCGACCTTGCCCGCCTCCACCTGCTGCCGCAGGCCCGCCACCCGGACCTGGAAGAACTCATCGAGATTGCCCGCGAAGATGGCCAGGAACTTGACCCGCTCGAGCAGCGGATTGCGCTCGTCGCGCGCTTCGTGGAGGACCCGCGCGTTGAATTCGAGCCATGACAGCTCGCGGTTGAGATAGGGGAAGGTCGGCTTGGGCCGGGCCGCGCGACGCGGTCGCGTCGCCACCATTGGACGGGCGGGTGCTCCGGGGTCGATCGCGGCCATCGCGGGGTCTTCGGCGCCTCTACGTCAGGGTCGCGGACGATCGACGACCCGGCCGGCGAGGATAGCACGCTGCCACCGTCAGTCCTCCGCGAGATACCGCCGTTCGCCCGTGGCTGGATCCGCCCAGACGCGCATCCGACGACCGGTCGTCGGATCGGCGAAGACCTCGTCGGTGCGCTTGAAGCGGGGCTCCAGGTGGGTTCCGGACGGCTCGCCGCCCGCCGGCCCGGCCGGTTCCCCGCGACGATCGGTGGCGTCCGACCGGTATCGGACGCGCTCGAGGAGGACCGCCACCATCACCACGCCGCCGGCGACGATGAGCCACCAGGCCGCGACCGACCGGACCGGACCGCCGACCGCCAGGAAGGCCAGACCGACGATCAGCATGGCCACGCCGACCGCAAGAGCGAGCAGCCGCGCGCCGCCGAACCGGCCGCTCACTCGACGGGCGTGGAAACGCCGCCGCCCGATCCGTCGGGAGCGACGATGACCGCCGTCCCATAGGCGACGATCTCGCTCATCGTCCCCGACAGTTCGGAGCTGTCGAAACGCATCGAGAGGACCGCGTTGGCGCCCTGCAGCGTGGCGTTCGAGACCAGCCGGTCGAGCGCCTGGCGGCGGGTGTCCTCGAGCAGGCTCGTGTACTCGTGGATCTCGCCGCCGCCGAGCGACCGGAGGCCCGCCATGATGTTGCCGCCGAGCCCGCGGCTGCGGACGACCAGCCCGAAGACCATCCCCTTGCTCTCGACGATGCGGTGGCCAGCCAGGAAGGGGGTCGTGACGACGATCATGCGTGCTCCTCGTGTCGGTCGGTGGCGGTCGGGACGGGCGTCCCGCCGTGGCGACGCGCCGTGCATGTCTCGCACGGACAGCGGTCGCGCAACATCGTGAACGTGTAGTACCCGGTGTGATGGCCGTCGCCCCAGGTCGGCGCGATGGCATAGCCGCCGACCATCGCGATGTCGACCAGCCGGGTCTGCTCGTCGGTCAAGGTCGGGCCGCTGTCGAGCCAGCCGGGCATCCCCGCCTCGCCGCGACAGAACGCGCACGGGCACAGCCAGCGCAGGGTCGAGGTGTCATAGGCGGTCTGGTGTTGATCGCCCCAGGCGATCTCGAGGCGGCCGGCGCCGCGATCGGCGTGGATGGAGACCGGCGTGGTTTCGATCATCGAACCGATCCTACGCCGAAGGTCGATGATGAGCGCGATGATGCCCGCGATGACGAACGACCACGCCGCCGATGCGCATGCGCTGCCGGCCGCCGATGTCGCCCGATCGCTCGGCGTCGAGCGCGAGATCGGCCTCTCGCCCGATGAAGTGGCGCTGCGGGCCGCCCGGTACGGCGCCAACGAGCTCGAACCCCCGCCACGGACCTCGCTCGGCGGGCTCGTCATCGAGGCCGCGACCGAGCCCTTCATCATCCTGCTCATCGTCGCCGGCGTCCTCGCGATCATCCTCGGCGAGGTCCGCGACGGCCTGCTGATCCTGCTCGCGCTCATCCCGATCGTCGGCGCCGACGTGGTCACCGAGTATCGAGGCGAGCGGGCGCTCGAGGCCCTCCGTGAGGCGTCCGCACCGACGGCGCGCGTCCGCCGCGCCGGCGAGGCGATCGAGACGGCCGCGGCCGGCCTGGTGCCGGGCGACATCGTCCTGCTGCGCTCGGGCGACATCGTGCCGGCCGATGTCCGGGTCCTGCGAGCGGACCGCCTCATCCTCGATCGAAGCATCCTGACGGGCGAATCGGTCCCCGAGCCGGCCTCGCCCGAGGCCGATCCAGCCGCGGCGCCGCTGGCGGACCGTCACGCGATGGCGTATGGCGGCACGTGCGTGGTCGGAGGACGCGGGGAAGGGGTCGTCGTGGCGGTGGGGGCGGCCTCGGAGGTCGGCCGCATCGCGGGCCGGCTCGGCAGCGTCGAGCGGCGTCGGTCGCCACTCCAGGCCGAACTCGACCGTCTGGTGCGCATCCTGCTCGTGGTCGCGATCGGGCTCATCGCGATCGTCACGGGGCTCGGATTCGTCCGAGGGCAGGAGGCGGGCGCGAACCTGCTGGCCGGGATCTCGGCCGCGATCGCCGCGATCCCCGAGGAGCCGCCGGTCCTCCTCGCGGTCATCCTCGGGCTGGGCGCCTACCGGCTGCTGCGGCGGGGCGTCCTGGTCCGGCGCTTGAACGCGGAGGAGACGCTCGGTTCGGTCGATCTCATCATCACCGACAAGACCGGGACGCTGACACGCAATCGTCTCGACGTCGCCTCGGTCCTGCTCCTCTCCGGTAGGGCCGAAGCCGCTGAACGGCTCGTGCTCCTCGACGAGGCGCTCCGAGCCGAGGATGACGCCTGGGTCCGCGCCGAGGGGATGGCGCCCGGCTCGTTCACCTTGGCGCTGACACGCGCGATCGAGGCGGCCGGCGGGGATACGACGCTCGATCCCGGGGACCTCCTGGAATCCGAACCGGTCCTCGATGGGCGCTCGTTGTCGCGGACCCGGAGCCGCGACTCGACCGGCGATGTCGAGCTCGCGATCGGCGCCCCGGAGGTCATCCTCGCACTCGTCGACCCTCCGACCGATGAGCGCGCGGCCTGGCACGCCCTCGTCGAGACGAACGCGGCTACCGGCGAGCGACTCGTCGCGCTCGCCCGGCGACGCGGCGACGGGCGCTGGATCATGCGCGCGTTGATCGGGTTCGCGGATCCGCTGCGCGACGGGATCCGCGAGGCCCTCGAGACGGCCCGTACGGCTGGGATCTCGGTCGTCATCGTCACGGGCGACCACCCGCTCACGGCCGCCGCCATCGCCGAAGCCGCCGGGCTCGGCCGCGAGCATGTCGTCGTGGGCGAGGAACTCGCGTCATGGGACGACGCGCGGATCGCCGCGGAATTGCCCCGGCTGCAGGTCGTCGCCCGCTCGACCCCCGATCAAAAGGAGCGCCTGGTCCGCATCGCCCGCGACGCGGGTCGCACGGTCGCGGTCACGGGCGACGGCGTCAACGATGCGCCGGCGCTCCACCGTGCCGATGTCGCCGTCGCGATGGGCTCCGGGACGGCTGTCGCCAAGGAGGCTTCCGACCTCGTCCTGGGCGACGATTCGTTCGCGACCCTGATGTACGGCGTCGCCGAGGGGCGCCGGATCGTGGATAACGTCCAGAAGGGTCTGGTCTTCCTCATCTCGACCCACGTCGCGCTGCTCGGCTTCATCCTCATCGCGACGCTCTACGGGTTCGGCCAGCCACTCCTGCCGCTCCAGATCCTGTGGCTCGAGCTGTTCATCGACCTGTCCACCTCGGTCGCGTTCGAGCTCGAGAAGGCGGAACCGGACGCGATGCGACGGCCGCCTCGCCCGCGGGGCGTCCCGCTCCTGACCGACGAACTGCTGGTCCGGATCGCCGGTGCGGGCGGGTTCAGCGCGGTAGCCGCCCTGGTCGTGATGGTCACCCACGCCGGTCCGCCGGAGCACGCCCGCTGGCTCGCTTACACGGTCCTCGTCTGTTCGCAGGCGGTGCGGGCCAACGCGAATCGCAGCCTGCGTGTTCCGATCCACCGCCTCGCCCCGAACGGGTTCCTGCTGGCCGCGGGGCTGCTGGTCATCGCGGTCCAGGGCGCGATCCCGCAGATCCCGATCCTCGCCGATGCGTTCCGGGCGAGCCCACTTGACGCGGCGGAATGGGCGATCGTCGCGGTCATCGCGCTGGCGCCTGCCCTGCTCGCGGAAACGGTGCGAACCGTCACCGGCCGGACCTGGGTCGGCTGAAACGGGGCTATCCTCCGCGGCGTGAGCCTGGAGATCGATCACGTCACCAAGCGATTCGGTGCGACGACGGCGCTCGACGGCCTGACCTTCGAGGTCGGTCGCGGCGAGGTCTTCGGCTTCCTCGGCGCCAACGGCGCGGGGAAAACGACCACGATGCGGATCTGTCTCGGGATCATCCGCCCCGACGTGGGCGAGATCCGCTGGGACGGTCAGCCGACCGGCGCATTGCCGCGCCGGACGTGGGGCTACCTGCCCGAGGAGCGCGGCCTCTATCCCCGGATGAGCGTGCTCGATCAACTGGCCTATTTCGGGTCGCTCTACGGCTTGCCGCCCGACCGTGCGCGCCGCGAGGCGATCGCCTGGCTGACCCGCCTGCGGATCCCCGAGTACGCCGACCGGCGGGCCGAGGAACTCTCCAAGGGCAACCAGCAGAAGGTCCAGTTCATCGCGGCCGTCCTCCACGATCCCGAGATCCTGCTGATGGACGAGCCGTTCACCGGTCTCGATCCGCTCAATCTCGTGTTGCTCCGCGACGCGGTCATGGAGCTGCGCGATCGCGGCCGGACGCTCATCCTCTCGACCCACCAGATGGAAGCGGCCGAGGCGATGTGCGAATCGGTGGCGATCATCGACCACGGTCGGCTGGTCGCTGGCGGGAAGGTCCGCGACCTCAAGCGTGCAAGCGGACGGCGGACCTTGCGGATCGCGCTCGAGGGCGACATGGCGCCCGCCTGGCTGACCGAGCTGCCCGGCATGACGGCCGCCCGGCTGAACGCGGGAGGCGCCGAGCTCGACCTGCTGCCCACGGCCGATCCCGCCGCGATCATGTCCGCGGTGATCGCGCGAGGCGCCGCGATCGCTCGGTTCGAGGTGGTCGAACCGAGCCTGGAGGCCCTGTTCATCGAGCATGTCGGGCGCCCGGCCGATGATGAGACCGAGCCCGTCCCCGATGGCCTGGCCCCGTCCGTGTCGGCCGGCGGCGTGGCCTGATGTCGCAGCGCGACCCGCTCCTGCCCAACGCCGGGATCGTCGCCCGACGGGAGTACCGCGACCGGACGCGGAGCGGCCTCTACATCGCCTCGACCATCATCCTGGCCATCCTCGCGATGTGCGTCGCCGTGGCACCGATCGCGGTCCGCTATCTCGACCGACAGACCGTCACGCGGATCGTGGTGGTCTCGCCCGACCCGGACCTGGCGATCCGGGCGGTCTCGGTCGCCGACACGCTGCTCAACAGCCGACCGCCGGGAGCCGACGCGGCCACGTGGAAGAAGCCGTTCAGCGTCGAGGTCGGGACCGACGCCGCGAGTGCCGGGGATCTGCTGTCGACCGGGCGGTTGGGCGGCGTGATGGTCGTGCAGCGGCTGGCTGGCGGCAAGATCGACATCGCGCTGCGGACCACCGAAGGCCCGAACAGCGCCCGAAGCCAGATCCTGAGCGTCGCCGCGTTCGGGATCGGGGTCCTCGATTGGAGCGCCCGCCTGCCGCCCGGCGCGGTGCGCGAGGCATTCCAGGCGCCCGACTACCACGTCGAATCGATCAACACCGCCACCGATGCCGGAACGCCGCTCGACGCACGCCAGGCGGCGAGCCGGTACCTGCTCGGGCTCATGTTCGTGATCCTGCTCCTCACCTCGATCGTGATCTATGGGATGTGGGTCGCGACCGGGGTGGCGTCGGAGAAGAGCAGCCGGGTGATGGAGCTGATGATCAGCGCCGCGTCGCCCCGTCAGATGCTGACCGGCAAGGTCGTCGGGATCGGCCTGGCCGGGCTCACCCAGTACGTGGCGATCGCCGTCCCGGCCCTCGTCCTCCTCGCCCTGCAGGACCCGATCGCCACGGCGGTCCTCGGGCCGGACTGGGTGGCGGGCGCTCCGCTGGGCGGACTGTCGGCCGGTCTGCTGGCCGGCTACGGCGTCTACTTCCTGCTCGGATTCACCCTGTTCGCGCTCATCTATGCCTCGATCGGCTCATTCGTGAGCCGGCCCGACGACCTCCAGACGCTGTCGCTGCCGCTGAGCCTGGTCGCGATGGTCGGCTATGTCGTCGCGATCATGGCGCTCAGCGGTGGGGGCGGGACGCTCGTGATCATCGCGTCCTTCGTACCGCCGCTCAGCCCGTTCGTGATGCTGGCCCGGCTGATGGTCTCCGCGGTCGCGCCGTGGGAGCTGGTCCTTTCGGTCGGCCTCCTGGTGGCGGCCATCGCGCTCGTCGCGGTCGTGGCGACCCGGATGTATGCGGCCGGGGTGCTGCTGTACGGGCAACGGCCGGGGTTGCGAGCCTTCGCCGCCGCGGCGCGCAGGGCCTGAGCGTCATCCTCGTCGCGGGCCGGCGGTTCCGGCGCCATGGATCGGCTGCCAGAAAGCCTCGGGTGGCATTTCCGCGTCGGATACGGCTGCGAATTGTCAGATAGTCCTGCGGAGCTTATTGGGCACCAGCCACAGGTCGCGGCGGGTCCGCCGGACCCATCGCCACGCTCAACGGCGGCGATCCGACACGTCGAATCGGCCCCGAATGATGCCTAACAGTCTCACGGGAACTATCTGTCACTTGCCCGGGGAGTCACCGGCGCCGTGGCCCCAACACTCGGCGAGGTCAAGCCTCGTCCTCGAACGGAAGCCGGCTGATCAGCGCAAGGATCGGGGCGGCCGCCGTCTCGGGTGACACTTCCGTCTCCAGGTCGGCTGCGGCGCCGGCCTCCGCCGCGGCCGGCACCGCCGCGACGAACCGCCACAGCCGGCTGCGCACCCCGGGTAGGTACGGGCTCGAACGCTGACGCGCGAGGATCCCAGCGATCCCCTGGGCGACGGCCGCCTCGAACAAGGCGATCCCCTCGGTGGCGATGGCTGGGACGGCGACCACCTCGTCACCCGGACGCAGGACGCGCCGAAGCGCATCGCGACGCCGGATGAGCGGCTGCGAAAGCAGCGAACGACCGTCGAGGTGCAGCAGGTCGAAGGCGAGAAAGGCGACCGCCCGACCGGGCTTGCCCGCCAGCCGCAGCGTCAGCTCGGCCGCGTCCGCGCGCCCGGCCGCATCCACGACCACCAGCTCGCCATCGAGGATGGCCGAGCGTGCTGCGACCCGGACCGCCACCCCGGCCAGTTCCGGCAGTGCCGCGGTGACCTCCTGACCGGCCGCATCGCGGATCCGCACCTCGCCGGCTCCCTCCTCGGCCGCGGGTCCGATCCAGACCAGCGCCCGTTCGCCGCCCCACCACGGCTCGAACAGGTGCTCGTCCGAATCGAACGGGGCGGGGAGGGGACGCGGCAACATCGGCCGCAGGTCCGGGAGATCGGGCAGCTGGTCGGCCTCGAGGCGCAGCGAGAGCTGGTCGGCCATCGTCGCTCGATGGTAGCCCGCTAGACTTCGGACGTCCCGACCGCTGGAGGATCTCGGTGCCGCGCCCGCCTCGCCCTGACGACCTGTACCGCCTCCGGATCGCCACCGAACCGCGACTCTCGCCCGACGGCCGACTCGCGGTCGTCACGCTCCAGACCGTCGCGCCCGGCTTTGACGGCTATCGCGACGCACTTTGGCTGGTCGCGACCGAGGGCGGCGAGGCTCCGCGCCAGCTGACCTTGGGCGCGAAGCACGACGGCCATCCCCGCTTCTCACCCGATGGCCGCACCCTCGCGTTCATCTCGGATCGCCG
>DAIOXD010000010.1:0-16624 GCA_036758145.1 Candidatus Limnocylindrales bacterium | reverse complement strand
GCCATCCCCGCTTCTCACCCGATGGCCGCACCCTCGCGTTCATCTCGGATCGCCGCTCGCTCATCGAACCCGAGGCATTCGGGCCGATACCGACGGGCGCCTCGAAGATCGAGCCGAGGCCCCGCGAGGACGTCAACCAGGTCCACGTGCTGCCGCTCGATGGCGGCGAGGCTCGTCGCCTGACCGACCTGCCGCGCGGCGTCGACGCCTTCGAATGGTCGCCCGATGGCAGCCGCCTCGTCGTCGTGAGCAGCTCGCATGCCGCCACACGCGCCGACGACGACCGCGTGCGAGGCATCGATCGCAGGGCCGGGTGGGGAGCGCCGTCCGGAACGCCCCCGCCGTCGGACTACCGGTTCATCGACCGGCTCGAGTACATGCTCAACGGCGCGGGCTTTACCTACGACCGGATCGGACACCTCTGGCTCGTCGACGCTTCGACCGGCGAAGCGAGTCGCCTGACCGATGGGCCGGTCCCCGATGATGCCCCGGCCTGGGCGGCCGATGGGCGGCGGATCGCCTTCACCTCGAACCGTCGGCGCGACGCCGACTTGACCCCTGAGCGTCGGGACATCCACGTGGTCGATGTCGAGACGCGTGCTGTCGTGGCCATCACGCGCGGCCCGCGATCGATGTTCACGAGGCCGACCTGGATGCCCGACGGCCGATCGATCGCGGCGCTCGGACATCGGATGGAAGGGGGTGCCGGTAGTCGCAACGACATCTGGCTGTTCGCCGCCGACGGCCGCGACGCGTCACCAGATGGCGGGCGGAACCTCTCGGCACGGCACGACCTGATGCCCGGGGCCGCGATGACCAGCGACGTCACGAGCGGGGAGGGCGCCGCGCTCATGCCGTCGCGCGATGGTCGCTGGTTGCTGTTCAGCGCCCCGATCCTTGGCGCCTACGAGCTGTGGCGGATCGGCGTGGCCGACGGTCGGCTCGAGCGCCTCACCGAGGGCCGGCAGTACATCTCGAGCTGGCATGCGGTCCCGGGCGGCGGGGGCCGGGGCCGCACTCGCCTCGCCTACCTGCGCTCGAGTCCGACCGAGACGCCCGACCTCTGGCTGCTCGACATCGGTGGAGCGTCGAGGTCGAAGCCACGACGCCTGACCTCGTTCAACGCGGACGTCCTGGGCGAGCTCGAACTGCGCGATCCCGTCGAGCGCCACGCCACCGTCGACGGCTGCGATATCCAGGGCTGGTTCATCCCCGGAGGGGCGGGCGCGCGACCGCTCGTGGTCGAGATCCACGGCGGGCCGCACACGCTCTACGGCTGGGCGCCGATCTGGGAGTTCCAGGTCCTCGCCGGGGCCGGGATCGGTGTCTTCTGCGCCAACCCGCGCGGCTCGGAGGGCTATGGCGAGGCGTTCAACGACGCGAACCACCGCGACTGGGGACCCGGGCCGATGCGCGACGTGCTCGCCGGAGTGGACGCCCTCGTCGCCGACGGGCTCGCCGACCCGGATCGCCTGGGTGTGACCGGCGGCTCATACGGCGGCTACCTCACGAACTGGATCGTCGGTCACGACCAGCGCTTCCGGGCGGCGATGACCTGCCGATCGGTCAGCGACATGGGCGTCCTGTTCACGACCGGCGACATCTCCGGCGGCGACTGGGCGACCCTCGAATTCGAGACGACGCCGTGGGAGGACCCCGCCTATTTCCGCGAGATCTCGCCGATCGCCTACGCCGATCGGATCCGGACGCCGCTCCTGATCCAGCACTCCGAGCGGGATATCCGCACGACCATCGCCCAGGCCGAGGCGCTGTTCACGGTCCTCCGCTCGCTCCGCCGGCCGGTGCGACTGCTGCGCGTCCCCGAGGAGACCCACGAGCTGACACGCTCGGGGACGCCGTTCCGCCGCGTCGAGAACCTGCGCATCGTGGAGGAATGGTTCCGCCACTTCCTGGTCCGGGGGAGGCGCGGTCTACCGCCACTCCCCAAGGTGCGCGGCGGGCGGTAGACGCCGCACGGCGCCCCGTTCGGATTCCGCCAAATGCTCCTCAGGCGAGCGTTCGTCAGTCCCGAGTGCCCGCAGCCGCGAGTACTGAGCGTGACCGTGATCGACATCTCGGCTGGATCGTGTCAAATGTCTCGTCAGGCGCGTATCTGACACCCGCCGGCTGACGAACGCCCGCCTGACGTGCATCTGTCAGAAATCGGCGGCCGCTTCGGGGCTGCCGGCCGTTTCGGGCCGGCGGCGTCTCGCGGAACGAGGTGTATCCTCACCGTCCCATGACGGCCACCCGGCGCCCCGATTCGCCCGCCCGTGAGCATGCCCACGAGCTGATCCGGGCCTGGGACGGGCGCCCGGGGCCGCTCGGCAGTCTGCTCGGGCGGGTCACCGCGGTCGACCAGGTCGGGGTCGAGGAGCGGGTCGATTCGCTCAAGCGGCGCTCGATCAAGAAGGCCTCGAAGGTATGGGCGCTCGAGCTCGCGATCTCGATGATGGACCTGACCACCCTCGAGGGGAAGGACACGCCCGGCAAGATCCGGGCGATGTGCGTCAAGGCCATGCGCCCACAGCCGGGCGACCCGACCATCCCGTCCGTGGCGGCGGTCTGCGTCTACCCCGCGCTCGTCGCCGAGGCCAAGGAGGCGCTCCGCGGCTCGACCGTCAAGGTCGCCAGCGTCGCGACCGGGTTTCCCTCGGGCCAGACGTTTCGTGACATCAAGGTCGCCGAGGTCGGGGCGGCGGTCGCAGCCGGCGCCGACGAGGTCGACATGGTCATCGATCGCGGCGCCTTCCTGTCGGGCGACTACCTGACGGTCTTCGAGGAGATCGTCGAGGTCAAGGAGGCGGCCGGCGAGGCCCATCTCAAGGTCATCCTCGAGACCGGCGAGCTCGAGACCTACGACAACGTGCGGCGTGCGTCGGTCCTCGCCATGGCCGCCGGGGCGGACTTCATCAAGACCTCAACGGGCAAGGTGACCCCGGCCGCGACGCTCCCTGTGACGCTCGTCATGCTCGAGGCGATCCGCGACTTCGAGCGTTCGACGGGACGTCAGGTCGGCATGAAACCCGCCGGCGGGATCCGTACCGCCAAGGAAGCGATCCAGTACCTGGTCGTGCTCTACGAGACGCTCGGTCCACGCTGGATGTCGCCCGACCGGTTCCGTTTCGGGGCGTCGTCGCTGCTCAACGACGTCCTGATGCAGATCGAGTTCCAGCGCACGGGCCGGTACCAGGATCCCGACGACTTCACGCTCGACTGAGCAGACCGGTGCGCTCCAGGGCCATGAGTCAGGTCGATCCGTTCATATCCGGCGGCCGATTCTGGCGCGGCAATCTGCACACCCATTCGACGGCATCCGACGGCCATCGTTCTCCGACCGCCCTGGTCGAGTTCTACCGTGCGGCAGGCTACGACTTCATCGCCATCACCGATCACTTCCTCGAGCGCTATGGCTTTCCGGTGACGGACGCATCGGCGCTTGATGCCGTGGATTTCATCACCCTCCGCGCGGCGGAGCTTCACGCGGGCCGGATCGACTCGGGCGAGCCCTGGCATCTGCTGGGCATCGGCCTGCCCGGCGACTTCGGCCGACCGAGTGAGGACGAGACCGGCCACGAGCTCGCGGCGCGTGCGCTCGCGGCAGGCAGCTTCGTGGCCGCCGCCCATCCGGCCTGGTATGGCGCGACGGAGACCGAGATCCGCTCCCTGGGCCCCATCCACGCGGTCGAGGTCTGGAATGCGACAACCGCCGACCTGAACGATCGGCCCGACAGCTGGTATGTGCTCGACCAGCTGCTCGGCCGGGGAGACCGCTACTCCGCCATCGCCACCGACGATGCCCACTTCACCGGCGAGCGAAACGATTCAGGGCAGGCGTGGGTCTGGGTCGAGGCCGAGGCGCTCACGCCGGCGAGGATCCTCACGGCGCTCAAGTCCGGCCGGTTCTACTCGAGCACGGGCCCCGAGCTTCGATCGATCGAGATCGACTCATCGCGCCGGATGAGGATCGGCTGCACGCCGGTCGCTCGCGTCTTCGTCACGGGCCGCGGCCCGCAGGTCGCGAGCGTCCAGGGCGACGACCTGACCGAGGCGGTCCTCGATCTGGCCGAGTTCGACAGCCCGTACTGCCGCGTCACGGTCCGCGATCGGGACGGCCGGCGCGCGTGGTCGAACCCGATCTGGTTCGATGCGCCGGGGTTCTCGGACGAGCCCTAGGCCGAAGCCTCCCGGGCATCGGCGATTCGCCCGCATGTCGTGGCCGCCGAGGTGGCGACCCGGCGGGTTAGCATACGGACGTGGCACGCTCGACTCCCATCCAGACGGCGGATACCGCGGATTCCGGAACGAGACCGATGATCGAGTTCCGCGACGTGACCAAGCGCTATGGGACGCTGGTCGCCAACGACCACGTCTCGTTCACGGTCGAGCGCGGGGAGATGCTCACCCTGCTCGGGCCCAGCGGCTGCGGCAAGACGACGGCGCTGCGCTGCCTGACCGGTTACAGCCGACCGGATGAGGGCCGGATCTTCATCGACGGACGCGATGTGACCAACCTGCCCACGTACAAGCGCAACCTGGGCATGGTCTTCCAGAACTTCGCTCTGTTCCCGCACATGACGGCCTTCGGGAACGTGGAATTTCCGCTGAAGGTTCGGTCCGTGCGTCCCGACGAGCGGCGAACGCGCGCCGAGGCCGCGCTGCGGATGGTCCGCCTCGACAAGCTGGCGGCGCGCTACCCGCGCCAGATGTCCGGCGGCCAGCAGCAGCGCGTCGGGTTGGCTCGCGCGCTCGCGTATGAGCCGACCGTCCTCCTGCTCGACGAGCCGCTGTCCAATCTCGACGCGAAGCTGCGTGAAGAGATGCGGTTCGAGATCAAGGAGCTTCAGAAGCGTTTCGGGATCACGGCCGTCTACGTCACCCATGACCAGTCCGAGGCGCTCGCCCTGTCCGACCGCGTGGCGGTCATGAATGCCGGCCAGGTCGAGCAGATCGGAACGCCTGAGGAGATCTACGCCGCGCCGCGTTCCCGGTTCGTGGCCGATTTCATCGGCCTGTCCAACTTCCTGGCGGGTTCCCTCGTGGGGACCGACGAGGGATTCAGCCGGGTCGTCGTCGGCGGCGGGCAGGTACTCGCCCGGTCGCACCCCGAGGTCCAGAACGAACAGGACGTCATCGTGTTCGTCCGGCCGAACGAGATCGCCCTCCTGCCGAGAGGCGCGGCGACCTCCCCGCCGGACGCCGACGGTCATGTCGTGAACGAGTTCGATGCCCGCGTCGAGCAGGCGACGTATCTCGGCGACCGGATGGACTACCGTGTCCGGATCGACGGGGGCGAGTCCATCCGCGTCCAGTCCGAATCGCGCTTCGCCGAGGGCGCCGAGGTGACCGTCAGGTTCCTGGCCGACCACGCGCAGGTCATGCCGGTTCGCGGGTGAGGGCTTGATCCGCCTGGTGCTGGCCGACGTCGACGGGTGCCTGACATCGGGCGAGGGACGCCCGATCGACCTCGACATCCTGCGTGACGTCGCGGCGACCAACCGTCTCTCTCGGGTCGATCCGACGGTGCCCGCCGTCAGCCTCTGTACCGGCCGCCCGGCACCATACGTCGAGGTGCTCCTCCAGGCGATCGACGGCTACCTGCCGTCGATCTTCGAGAACGGCTGCGGCCTGGTCACGCTGGCCCCATACGGCTTCCGCGTCCACCCGCGCATCGACGACCGCGTCCTCATCGGCTTTCGCACCGGGGTGGACCGGCTCGATGGCGAGTTGGTCCGTCCCGGCCGGGCGACGTGGCAGCCGGGCAAGAGCTACAGCGCGACGCTCTATCCGGTGGGCGGCGACGTCCACGGGCTGTGGCTCGCCGCCCGCGCCCTGCTTGACCAGGCGTTCCATGTCGACGAAGGCATCGAGTGCATCAACATCATGCCCGCCGGGATCGACAAGGGCGCCGGCGTCGAGTGGCTGGCGGCCGAGAGCGGGCTGTCGCTCGACGAGATGGCGGGTGTCGGCGACGCAGATTCGGATCTCGTGTTCCTCGACCGGGTGGGCTTTTCTGCCGCCCCGGCGAACGCGACCGCGGAGGTCCGGGCGCGGGTCGACCACGTCTCCGCACGGCGCTATGGCGACGGGTTGCTCGAGATCGTCGAGCGGATCATCGAGGCGAACCGCCGTACGAGCGTGGCCTGACCCAGATCGGCTCACGACAGGAGGTTGCGAGTGGAGCTCTGTCTCTTCACCGATTCGGCGCCGGAGCTGACGTTCGAGGACGCGCTCGACCTGGCCGTCCGGGTGGGCGCGACGGCTGTCGAGATCGCCGGCGGGGGTCAGTCCTCGGCACCGCACCTGCGACTCGCGGAGCTGCTCGAGGACGAGCGACGACGCTCGGACTTCGCCGCCGCCGTGGATCGGCGCGGGCTCCGGGTGGCCGCCCTCAATTGTTCTGCCTGGCCGCTCCACCCGGTCATCGGGCCGAATCACGTGAAGATCATCCGCGACACCATCCGGTTGGCCGGGCTGTTGGGTGTGACCAAGATCGTGACCATGTCGGGGACGACCGGTGATGGCCCAGGCGCGACGACGATCAACTGGACGTGGTATCCGGGACCGGACGACCAGGCCTCGTTGCTCGAGCGCCAGTGGGACCACGCGATCGAAACCTGGCGCGAGCTCGGCCGGTTCGCGCTGGACCACGGCGTCACCCGCGTCTGCTTCGAGCTCCACCCGCAGAACCTGGTCTACAACGTGCCGACGTTCCAGCGGATCCATGAAGCGGTCGGCGAGCCGCTCGCGGTCAACCTCGATCCGTCCCATTTCTTCTGGCAGGGCATCGACCCGCTCGCCTCGATCCGGGCGCTCGGCGGCGCCGTGGGCCACGCTCATCTCAAGGACACCGAGATCGACGCGACCGAGGTAGCCCTGGCCGGCGTGCTCGACGATCGTCCCTTCGCGCGCGGCGCGAAGCGCGCCTGGCAGTTCCGGACCGTCGGCGCCGTGCACGATGCCGGCTGGTGGGCGTCGTTCATCGGCGCCCTCCAGGATGCCGGCTACGACGATGTCGTGAGCATCGAGAACGAAGACCTGACGCTGGCCGAAGTCGAGGGCGTCGAGGCGTCCGCGGCGTTCATCCGGCCGATCATCGCGGCGGCCGGACGGGACGTGGCGTCCTAGTCCTCAGACGCCCTTGAGGCCGCCGATCAGCTTGTCCGGCTTGAGCTGGCCCTGGATGAGCAGGAGGACCAGCAGCGACGGGACAAGAAGGATCATCGAGATCGCGCTGCCGACCGGGACGAAGCCGTCGCCGATGACAAGGTAGGTCTTGACCGGCAGCGTGACCGTGTGCGGGCCGTAGGTGAGCAGGGTCAGGGTGAACTCGTTGTAGGAGGTCGTGAAGACGAAGATCGCGGCCGACAGGATGCCCGGCATGGCGAGCGGCAGGATCACCCAGATGAGGGTCCGCCACGGCCGAGAGCCGCACACTTCGGCCGCCTCGATCAGCCGGTCGTCGATACCGGCGAAGGTGCTGCTCATGACGAGGATGGCGAACGGCAGGGTGATGGTCACGTGGGCGAGGGCGACGCCGAACAGCGTGTCGACCACCCCGATCGCATAGAACAGCTTCGCCACGCCGAGCGCGAATGCGATCGGCGGGAGCATCTTCGGCAGCAGAACCAGCGTGTTGAGCACGGTCTTGTAGGGCACCTGGCGCCGGCCGAGCGCCCACGCGGTCGGCATCGCCAGGGCGAGGCTCAAGACGACCGCGAGGCCCGCGATGACGAGACTGTTCTTGAGCACCTCGGGGATGCTGCCGATGCTGACGGCCCATGCGTACCAGTCGAGCCCCCAGTCCTGTGGCAGGAACGTCGGCCCGAACCATGACTTCCCGAACGAGCTGACGGCGATGATGACGAGCGGCGCGAGCATGTACAGCAGGAACGCGAGCAGCAGGGTATAGCTGATCACGCGCCGCCCATTCCAGATCGATCGACCGTAGACCTCGGTCAGCTGCGTCATTCGGTCACCCTCACGCGGGCTGCTGCCGGCGAAGGAGACGGAAATAGGTCACCAGGAAGAGGATCTGGGCGGCCCCCATGACGACCGACATCGCCGCGCCCTGGTTCCAGTGCAGGAAGATCGCCGAGACCGTGTAGATCTGTACCGACAGCGGCCGGTTGTCGCCACCGGCGATGAGCGGGATGCTGAACGCCCCGAATGCTTCGATGAACGTCAGGACAGAGCCGGCAAGGATGCCCGGCATGGCGAGCGGCAACAGGACGTGGCGAAGGACGCGCCAGCGGCTTGCTCCGGAGACCTCGGCCGCCTCCTCGATGGCCGGATCGATGCCCTCGAGTGCAGCCAGCGTGAGGAGCGCCGTGAACGGAAAGAAGAGCCAGACGTAGAACAGGACGAGGCCCGGGACCGTGAATACGATCCGGATCGGGCCATCGACGAACGGCAGGAGCTGGAGCGTGAGGTTCGCCCAGCCCACGTCGCCCCAGAACAGCCGCAGCCCGACCGCGCTCACCAGCGCCGGGATCATCAGCGGCAGGAGGATGAGGAGCCGGAACATCCGGTTGCCTCGGAAGGGCCGCCGGAGGATGAGCGCCAGGGGCACGCTCAGCACGATCGAGAAGAGGGTCGCGAACACGGCCAGCTCGATCGTCAGGAAGAGCGCTCCCCGGAGGGTCTCCGAACCGAGGAATGTCGCGTAGTTGTCGAGGGTGAAGCCGGTGTCGGTGCCCTCCGGCGCGAAGCTCAGCTGGATCACCAGCCAAAGGGGCAGCAGGAACAGGAACGTGATCGCACCGAAGCCGGGCAGCAGCAGCAGGAACGTGATCAGCCGGCCGCGACTCGCCCCCCACCTCGGACCGATGCGAAACGCATCGGCTCCGAAGAAGGGAGCGGACCGGGGCTCGGTGAGCTTCACCAGGTGAGCCGTTCGGTCGCCGTGGGTCGCACGGACGAGCCGAGCTTCGAGGCTAGTGCTTGATCAGCTCGGTGCCGTGCTGCTGGAACCACGTGTACGCGCTGTTGTTCGTGATCGTGAAGAGCGGCTTCCGCCCCACGTCGAACGGCGGGATCTTCGTGAACGCATCCGCGGGCGCGCGGGTGTAGACGTCCGTGCCCGGATACTGATACATCTGCGTCAGGAGCTGCAGCTGGACCTTGTCCGAGAGCATGTAGTCGATCAGCTTCTCGGCCATCGGCTTGCGCGAGTCGGCGATGTTCGACGGGATGACGAGGTGACCGTCCGCCGACTTGGCCTCGCCTTCGCTCATCGGATACGCCTTCATCGTGGACGGCACGAGGTTCTGGGTAGTTGCCCAGATCGTGTAGTCCTGGGCGTAGTCGGAGATCCACGCCGTGCCCTCGTTGAACAGCTGGAACATATCGGGCGGCTCTGCGGGCAACGGGTTGACCATGTAGGTCGAGAAGTCCTGGAACTTCGTCGCGGCGTCCTTCCACTGTGACGTCGCCTGGAGCGCCGTCAGGTCGGTGACCGTGTCGAACGGGACGCCGAACGCATGGAAGAAGGCGTACATCGCGGTCCGGCCACCACCCGATTTGGCATCCGGCCGAACGAACGCGATATGGCCCTTGAACTCCGCGCGCCGGTCGTACAGCTCTTTCCACGACTTCGGCGGGTTCGGGATCTTGGCGGTGTTGACGATCGTCGCGCCCTGCGACCGCCAGAACAGCGCGCCCTCGTAGTTCACATCGGTTCCGAGGACGGTCTTCTCATCCTCGAGGGGCGTCTTCTGGAGGTTCGGGATCGTGTCGAGGTGCGACTTCAGGTTCTCGAGCGGGATACTGGACTTGACCCAGTTCACGAGGTCGTTGTCCTTCATGAACACGACATCGAAGTCGCCCTGGCCCGCGGTCATCGCCTTCATCCGCTGGAGCGTCTCAGGCCCGGACGAGACCTGGTAATTGATCTTGATGCCGAGATCGGTCTGGGCCTCGGGCAGGAAGGTCTGGTTGAACCACTGCTGGAAGTTCGCACCGGAGTTCGTGTCGACCAGCGTGATGCTGTTGGCCGCGGCGCCGCCGGAACTCCCCGCGCTCTGGCCGGGCAGGTTCGAACTGTTGCAGGCCGTCGCCACGAACACGACGGTGATGCCCAGGGCGGCGACCGCCCTACGTGCGTTTCCCATCTGTCCTCTCCCTCGCTGGGCGGGGCTTAGAGGCAGACTTGGGTGGTCGCTCAGGCGAGTCCTGGCGCCACCTCCGCCGGCCGTTGCCACCGCGACCTGTCGACTTTGGAACATCGCTATGACACCGGTTCCGATCATGGGCGCTACGAATCAGGGCGTCAAGGTATCGGACGCGCTCGCCTACTCTTCGCCACGGGGTGATCGCGGTCGACGGCCCCCCACGGCCCAGGCGAGGAGGCCTGCCCCGGTATCCCGGCTCATCGCGACGCTCGTCACGACCACCAGCCCGCCGGCCACCTGGAGCAGCCCGAGCGGTTCGCTGAGAAGGACGACCGCGAGGATCACGCCCAGGAACGACTGGAGGTACTGATAGACCGCCGCGCGCGACGCTCCCACTCGCCCGATCCCGGTGAAATAGAGGAGGTTCGAGACGACCCCCGCGAGGATCGACGAGTACGCGATCGCCGCCCAGCCGGCTGGCGCGACCTGTCCGTAGTCCTGCGAGGCAAGGGAAGGGGCGGCGATGGGCAGGAGGAAGACCGTCCCGATGATCATCTGGAGCGTGAGGATCCGGTACGGCGAATACCGGACCAGAAGGCGCCGGATCGTGACCGCAGACGCCGCCGCGGTGACCGAGACGCCGAGCGCGAACAGCTCGCCGAGCGGGAGCGAGGGACGATCCGCCAACGCACCCTGGCCCGCGCTGATGACCGCCTGACCCGCGCCCCCGTCGACGATCAGGGCGACGCCCAGCATCCCCAGACCCACCGATAGCCAATGGCGCCGGCCGAGCGATTCGTCGCCGACGATCGTCGCGATGACCGCGGTGAAGATCGGCTGCGTAGCGCTCAACAAGGCGACGTTGGCGGCGCTGGTCAGCGTCAGGGCATTCACGATGAAGAGCTGATTGAGGCTGATCCCCAGCACGCCGGCGACCACGAACAGGCCCAGGTCGCGGCGCTCGAATCGGAGGCTTCCCTCGCGCCGATGCAGCAGCACGGTCATGACGATCGCCCCGAGCCCGTACCGGAAGACGGGGAACGCCAGCGGGCTGATCTCGCCGATGCCGACCTTCATGACCGTGAAGTTGAGGCTCCAGATCGAGATCGCCAGGAGCAGGACGAGGTCGGCCGACCGCTCCCGGGGCGGCAGCCGCTCCACGGCAAGCGGCTGCGGGGCGGAGGATCGTCGTAGGCCCGGTTTCGGTGCGGGTGGCAGCATTCGAACGAAGTCTGGCGTATCCGGGGCGCGGAAATCACTTCACGCCCCAGCCGCTCCGCACCATCTGCCATCGAGGACCTCAGGCCAAGCCACGGCGGTCCGACGTCGGCGCCGTGGTCAGGCGGTCGGGTGGGCGACCTCGTCCTCGACGACGGCGCGCAGGTGGGCCGGATCGTCGCCATCGATCATGTCGACCCCGTTGCGGACGAGGGCCCGGACGATGTCGTCGCGCCCGTCGGGGATGCCACCGCCGAGGATGTGGATGCCGGCCTTATGCGCCGCCCCGACGGCGTCGGGCGACGTCGAGCGCCATTCGAGGTGGATCCCATCCGCGCGAGCCGCGCGGGCCACGGCGGCGACATCGACGAAATCCGCGTAGTTGCAGCTGATCGCGGTCGAGATGTCCGGCCTGAGGGCCTTTGCACGAAGAGCCGCGGCGTGGTGATACGAGTGAACGAAGCTGCGATCGATCATCTCGTAGCGATCGATCAGGGCGAGCACACGCTCCTCGAGCCCTTCGTACGGGCGGCCGATGCAGACATTCGGATGCTTGAGCTCCACCGACAGCGGCATGCCGACGTCGCGCGCCCAGGCCAGGACCTCGTCGAGGGACGGGATCCGCTGCCCGTCGCCGGCATCGAGCTCGCGCAGCTCCGCATACGCCGCGGCCCTCACGGATCCGCTCCCGTTCGTCGTCCGGTCGACGGTCTCGTCGTGGATCACCACGCATCGCTTGTCGCTCGACAGGTGGACGTCGAACTCGACCATGTCGACGCCCAACTCGCGCGCCTTGTCAAAGGAGGCGAGCGTGTTTTCGGGTGCGAACGCCGGGGCGCCGCGGTGACCGACGATCGTGACGCGACCTGTGACCGAACGGAGGATGTCCACGGCCTACCAGCATACGGTCCCGTGCAGGGGAGCGAGGCCGTGGCTCTGCCGACTCGGGGTTGTCATTCCCCACACAACGTCCCAAACCCCGTCGTCACGTCGATCGAAGGGCAAATGGGGTCTGGCGGTCACCGAATGGGCCCGAGAGGGGCACGTTGCGGCCGAAGTGCACCCTTCGGGGCCTGAATGGGGACTGACAAGCACCGGCCGCGCCCCGGCCTCGGCCCGGCCCCCGGCCCCGCACCTCCGCCCCGGCCCCAGGCCATCACCTTTACGTGAACGTTAATGTTGTGGTATCGTCGCATGCGATGAGCCTGCCCACCAGCGTACCTTTGCTGCGCATCAACGAAGTCGCCGCCGAGACCGGCCTGACCGCCCGCACGATCCGCTACTACGAGGAGATGGGTCTCCTCGAGCCGGCGGGCCGCTCGGAAGGTGACTACCGCCTCTACGACGCCTCCGATCTCGATCGACTGCACTTCATCCGCAGCCTTCGCGACGACGCCGGGTTCTCCCTGGCGCAGATCGGCCAGCTGCTCGAGGACGAGGCGGCCCGGGAACGGAACCGCGAGCGGTTGCGCCAGACGAACGATCCGGCCGAGCGCCGGGTCTACCTGACCGATGCCCAGGCTCGAGTCGAACGCCAGATCGACCTCCTCGAAGCGAAAGCCGCGCGCCTCGCCTCGATGATCGCGGAGGCCCAGGCGCGACTCAGCCGGATCCGCGGGCACCTCGTCGAGCTCGACATTCCCGACGCGGAGGACCCGTTGAGGGATGCGGCACCGGAAGGATCGGGCGCATGAGGAGCGATACCCGAAGGGCCCATGCGATCGCCGGCGAGACCGGAGACGACTACCGCTGGGTCGTGCTCGGGGTCACCAGTGTCGGCGCGCTCCTCGCCGCGCTCACCTCCGGGACGCTCGTCATCGCGCTGCCCGAGATCCTGCGCGACCTCCACACGGACCTCTTCACCCTGCTCTGGATCGTCGTCGGCTACACCCTGGCCGCCACGGTCCTGGTCCTCAACGCCGGCCGGATCGCCGATCAGGTCGGCCGAGCCCGGACCTACACCGGCGGTTTCGCCCTGTTCACGATCGCGTCGGTGGCCTGCGCCTTGGCCCCGACGGCCTTCCTGCTGATCGTCGCGCGGCTGGTCCAGGGCGTCGGCGGCGCCTTCCTGATGGCCAACTCCGCCGCGCTCGTCACCGACGCCTTCCCGCGCCGCGAACTCGGGCGCGCCCTCGGCATCAACGCGATGGTCGTCGGGGCCGGACTCATCCTCGGCCCCATCCTCGGTGGCTGGCTGACCGGCTTCGGCTGGCAGACGGTCTTCTGGTTCAACGTGCCGATCGGCCTGGTCGGGACCATCGCTGCCGCCACCCTCCTCGTCGAGCAGGGCCGCCGCTCCGAGGGGCCGATGCGGCTCGATCTCGGCGGCAGCGCCCTGTACCTCGTCGGGTTGAGCGGCCTCGTCACCGCGCTGACCTTCGGCGGGATCTACGGCTGGACGACGACCTGGGTCCTGGCCGGGTTCGCGGCGTTCATCGTCGCCATGCCGGCCTTCCTGTGGGTCGAGGCGCACCACGAGGCGCCGCTGCTCGATCTCAGCCTCTTCCGCAACCGACTCTTCGCGCTCGGCAATCTGACCGGGCTGCTCAACGGCATCGCTCGCAACGGTGTGCTGTTCCTGCTGGTCTTCTACCTCCAGGGCGCGCGCGGTTACGACCCGGTCACGGCCGGCCTGGCCCTGGCCCCCCTGGCGGTCGGCCTGCTCGTCCTGTCGCCGATCAGTGGCGCCCTCGCCGACCGGATCGGGTCGCGGCTCCTGGCGACGGTCGGGATGATCGTGACCGCGGTCGGTCTGCTCGGCCTGACCACCATCGCGGTCGACACGCCCTACTGGCAGCTCGCGGTCTGGCAACTGATCATCGGTGCCGGCTCGGGCCTGTTCATCTCGCCCAACACGAGCGCCGTCATGGGCGCCGTCCCGCCAGAGAAGCGAGGGATGGGATCCGGTGCCAGGATGATGCTGACCCAGACCGGGTTCATCATCAGCATCGCGATCTCGATCGGCCTCGTCGCGAGCGCCGTCGATCCATCGGTGCTGCTGGCGATCTTCTCGGGGACAAAGGTCGGTTCGAGCGGGCTCGACATGACGCCCTTCATCTCGGCGCTGCATCTCGCCTTCGCCGTGGGCGTCGTGGCGAGCGTGCTCGGGGCGATCGTCTCGGCTTCCCGCGGTCGCCACCGCGAGTTCGAGGACGACATCCTCGTCAAGGAACGGGTGGCGGCATGAGCTCGATGGCCCGCCTGACCGGTTCCTCCGGGGTCAAGGCCTTTCGCCACCGCAACTACCGGCTCTTCTTCGTCGGCCAGGCGATCTCGCTCGTGGGCACATGGATGCAGCAGGTGGCCCAGTCGTGGCTCGTCCTGGTCCTCACCCACGATCCGCTCTGGCTCGGCGTCGTGGCCGCGGCTCAGTTCATCCCGGTGATGATCTTCGGTCTCTTCGCCGGGGTCTTCGCCGACTCCCTGCCCAAACGCCAGACGCTCCTCGCGACCCAGGTCGCCAAGATGAGCCTCTCGGTCATCCTCGCGATCCTCACCGTGACCGGCCTCGCATCGATCCCGCTCCTGATCCTGCTCGCGCTCGTGATCGGGACCGTGAACTCGATCGACATGCCGGTCCGCCAGGCGTTCGCGGTCGAGATGGTCGGGCGCGAAGAGATCGGCAACGCGGTCGCCCTCAATTCGGCGATGTTCAATGGTGCCCGCATCATCGGTCCGGCCGTGGCCGGCCTGACGATCGGCGCGTTCGGCGTGCCGATGGCGTTCGCGATCGACGCCGTCAGCTTCCTCGCGGTCATCGTCGGGCTCGCGGCGATGCGCGAGACCGAGCTCCATCCGGCGACCCGGATCGCGCGGCCGGAGTCGGTCGGCGAAGTGATGACCCAGCTTCGCGAAGGCCTGCACTACGTCCGGGCGACGCCAGTCGTGCTCGTGGCGATGCTCGTCCTCGGGCTGGTGGCGACCGTCGGGATGAACTTCAGCGTGATCATCCCGGCCTACGCATCGGACGTGCTGGACAGCGACGCCTCCGGCTATGGCTTCCTGATGGCGGCGTCGGGCGTCGGCTCGCTCGTGGCCGCGCTGTGGCTCGCATTCGGCGGCCGTGCGCGGCCGCGTCGTATCGCCTACGGCGCCATGATCCTGGGTCTCGGCGAGATCGGGCTCGGCGCGTCGGGGGTCTTCCCGGTCTCGCTGCTGCTGATGGTCGCCGTCGGGTTCGGCGGGATCCTGATGGCCGCCACCGCAAACACCACCATCCAGCTCGCGGTCCCCGATGGGCTGCGTGGTCGGGTCATGAGCGTCTACACCACGATCTTCGCCGGTTCGACCCCCATCGGCGGACCCGTGATGGGCGGCCTGGCTTCCGCGTTCGGCGTCGCGGTCTCGCTGGCGATCGGTGGCATCCTCGCGGTGGCGGTTGGATTCGGCGGGCTGGCCTGGATCCGGCGGCGCGGCCTGGACAAGCCTTCCGTCCTCCGGCCGGTCAGCGACATGGGGCCAGCGACCGGACCGGGACCGGCCGTCACCGCGGCGGCCTTCGCCGACAGCCAGCCCACGCGCTGAGAGCGGGCGGCGCGTCAGCCGTCGACGGCCCCGAAGACCAGCGACGCGTTGAGGCCGCCGAACCCGAACGAGGTCGACAGCACCCGCCGGTAGGTGCCGTCCCGACCCGCCCGCAGGAGCCCCGGCAGCAGCGTCGCGATCTCGGGATCCGGCTCGAACAGGTTGACCGAGGCCGGCGCCCAGCCGTCGCGGATGGCGAGCGCGCAGATCGCCGCCTCGATGGCGCCCGAGGCGCCCAGCGGATGGCCGTACAACGCCTTCGTGCCGCTGACCGGGACCGTGGCTGCCCGTTCACCCAACGCCAGGGAGATCGCCCGCGCCTCCGCGATGTCGCCGATCGGCGTCGACGACGCGTGGGCGTTGACGTAGTCGATCTCGCCCGGCTCGACGCCCGCATCGGCGAGCGCGATCGTCGCGGCGCGCGCGGCCTCGGTCCCGTCGGCCCGCGGCTGGACCATGTGATACGCGTCGGATGTCGCCCCGTAGCCCATCAGCTCCGCGTATGGGACCGCCCCGCGTGCTTCCGCGACCTCCGCCGTCTCGAGCACGAGCAGCGCCGCACCCTCGCCCATGACGAACCCGTCGCGGCCGATGTCGAACGGGCGCTCGGCGGCCGTCGGGTCGTCGTTGCGACCGGCCGAGAGCGCCCGGATGATGTCGAACGCGCCGAATGCCAGCGGGCTGAGCGGGATCTCGCAGCCGCCGGCGATCGCGGCGTCGACCCGTCCCTCGCGCAGGTCGCCGAGCGCTTCGCCGAGCGCCACGGCCCC
>DAIOXD010000009.1:0-16876 GCA_036758145.1 Candidatus Limnocylindrales bacterium | reverse complement strand
CTATGCGGCCGCGGCCCCCGAGCCGTACCTGGACCCGGTCCAGGTCCAGACCGCACTGACCGCGCTGGGCGTCCCGCTCGACCGGGACGAGGGCGAGGATCCGTACGCCATCCAGCGCGACCTGCAGGCCATGATGCAGCGGTTGGTGGGCATCTTCCGGGTCGAGGCCGACCTCGACGAGGCACTCACCGAACTCGCCGAGTTGCGCCGGCGGTGGACCGCCGTTCGGGCCACCGGCGGGCGGGTCTACAACCCGGGCTGGAACCTGGTCTTCGAGCTCGATCACCTGCTGACGGTCTCCGAGGCGATCGCCCGCAGCGCCCGCCTCCGGACCGAGAGTCGGGGCGCGCACAGCCGGTTGGATCATCCGGCCACCGACGACGCGAAATGGGGCGGAGTGAACACCGTCGTCGCCCGATCGCCGGATGGCACGATGACCGTCGCGACCGCGCCACTCCCACCGATGACCGACGAGCTGCAAAGCCTCCTCGGCTCCAGCGGCCACTGAGGATCGAGGCACCGATGCCCGAAGCACACTTGAAGGTCTTCCGTGGCGGCCCCGGCGAGGAGGGTCATTTCGACGATTTCGACGTGCCGGTCGAGGAGGGGATGGTCGTCCTCGACGCCCTGCACTGGATCCAGGGTCACGAGGCCCCGGACCTCGCGGTCCGCTGGAACTGCAAGGCCGCCAAGTGCGGGTCGTGCAGCGCCGAGGTCGACGGCCGGCCGAGCCTGACCTGCAAGACGCGGCTGTCGGACTTCGACCTCGAGCAGCCGATCACCGTCGAGCCGATGCGCGCGTTCCCGCTCGTTCGCGACCTCGTCACCGACGTGTCGTGGAACTACGAGGTCAACAAGACGATCCAGCCGTTCACCCCGCCGACCGACGTCCCCCAGGCGGACTGGCGCTGGCAGCAGCAGGACGTCGAGCGGGTCCAGGAATACCGCAAGTGCATCGAGTGCTTCCTGTGCCAGGACGTGTGCCATGTCCTGCGCAACCACGAGACCGAGCAGCCGTTCATGGGCCCACGGTTCCTGGTTCGGGCCGCAGGGCTCGAGATGCACCCGATCGATCAGGCCGACCGGCGCGAGTACCTCAAGGACAGCGGCGGGATCGGCTACTGCAACATCACCAAGTGCTGTACCGAGGTCTGTCCGGAGCACATCAAGATCACCGACAACGCGATCATCCCACTCAAGGAGCGGGTCGCCGACGCCTACTACGACCCGGTCCAGTGGTTCCTGCGCAAGATCCGCGGCAGCGACTCGGGGTCCGGGGCCGTCGTCGAGCTGCCGGTCCTCCAGGGCGCGCCGCCATCGCCGTCCGAGGGTCCTGACCAGGCGCCCGATTGAGCGACCCATTCTTCCCGGAGCTGGCCGCGGAAGTCGATGAGCCGGCTCCGGCCGCGGCCACTCGCGGCTTCGTCATCCGGACCGACGGCGCGGCCCGCGGCAACCCGGGACCGGCCTCCCTCGGCGCAGCGCTGTTCGACCTGTCGCGACGGGACGCCCGTGATGACCGAGCCGTCCCGGACGCGTCGATCTCGGACTACCTTGGCGTCCAGACCAACAACGTCGCGGAGTACACGGGCGTCGTGCGCGCCCTCGACCTCGCGCGGGACCTTGGCGCGCGGGAGGTCCACCTGTTGCTCGACTCGAAGCTCATCGTCGAGCAGTTGACCGGTCGCTGGCGGGTCAAGGACGCCAAGCTGATCCCGCTCTGGACTGCCGCCCGCAAGACGCTGGCCGGGTTCGACCGTTGGTCCGCGGCGCACGTACCGCGAGCGCTCAACTCCGTCGCGGACCGATTGGCCAACGAGGCGATCGACCGCGCCGAGCGCGGGGGGCCCGCGTCGGTGGTGGTGCGGCCGGGCGGGTAGGATGGTCGGGTCAGCGAGGCGGTCGGATGGTCGCGCGTCGTCGACGGGGTGACCCGTCGGGGGCGTGAGGAAAGTCCGAGCTCCGCAGCGCAGGGTGGCGGGTAACGCCCGCCCGCCGTGAGGCGAGGACCAGTGCCACAGTGACGATGCCGATCGATGGCGCAAGCCGCCGGTCGGAGTGAAACGGGCAAACTCCACCCGGAGCAAGGCCAAATAGGAGGGCGCAACCCGCAGGCGGGCAACCGTCGGCGGGGGAGAGGTGCGCTGCCCAGCCCTCGGGTCGGCCGCATGAGCCGTCGGGCGACCGACGGCCTCAGATGGATGGCCATCCCCGACGTGCGCCTCGGCGCATTTCGGGACAGAACTCGGCTTACAGACCGCCTCGCTGACGCCTTCGCCATCGACTCGCGAGCAGGATCGCCAGCCAGCCGACGACGAGGACCACGACCAGCGGTCCCGGGCCCCTGACGAACCGGTCCCAGTCCGTCTCCGGTAGGAGGCCGAGGGCGACCCGGCAGGACTCCGGCGTGACGCCAAGGGGACCGAGGCAGCCCTGGACCTGGCCGCCGAGCACGACGACAGCCCAGCCGAAGGCCAGGCCGGTCCAGATCAGCAGCGCGGCGACCACGCCGCGCGTCACGAGGTCAGTCTTCGTCGGGGCGGAAGATGTGTGGGGCGACGCACGCATTGCAGATCGGCGTCGCGGCCTCGAGGTCGCCGAGCGGGATCGGCACCTTGCGATCAGGGTAGAGGCATTCGACGTCGTACACGCGATCGGTACCCGTCTCCACGTTGATCAGGCGCCGGAACGTGCAGCGCTTGATCCGGTGCGGCGCCAGGTGAAAGGCGTCGGGTTGCGGTGGGATGACTGGCAGCGGGAGCGCCATGTGCGGTCGTGCGCCTCGGATCCTTCGTCGAACGGATGGTCCAGTCGACTCTGGCGGCGGAGCCTACATCGCCCCCGGTCCTTACGGCAACACGCGAAAGGTACTAGACTCCGCGCCGTTCCACCCACGGGGCACAGGGAGGAGCCGTGTACGACGATCCGGCAGCTACCGAGCTGCCGCTCAGCACCGGGCAGTCCGACGTCCAGGCGGGCGCCGGCTCCACCGGGATCGGCCGCCCCGCAGCGATCGGCGAGAACCGATCCCCGAACGCCTGGGTCTGCCCGTTCCTGCGCGCGAGCGATGAGGGCGACGCGCTGGGCCTGCCGGTCGAGGCTCCGGATCCGGCCAATCGTTGTGCGGCACTCCACGACCCCGTCCCGCAGTCGCTGCGCCAGCAGGAGCTCGTCTGCCTGACGAGCGGACACGTCAATTGCCCGCGCTATCTCCGGGGATCGATCGGAGCGACCGAGCGGGTCGAGCGGGTCGAGCGGAGGCCCGGCAGCCGGACGGTGACACCCGCGACGGCCGGCGCCCTGGCGACGTTCGCCCTCGCCTTCCTGGTCTCGGTCGGGTTCGTCATCGCCAACGGCGGCCTCGTCCTCACCGCGGCGTCCGCGCCATCGCCCTCGGGCGGCGTCCTGGGCGAGGTCGAGACGACTGCCCCGACCCCGGCACCGACCGTTCCACCGACGCCGACCGCCGCCCCGACGCCGCTCGTCACCCCCTCGCCGAGCCCAAGCCCGTCGGCGACGCCGAGTCCGACGCCCACGGCGACCCCGACCCCGAAAGCTACCCCGAAGCCGACGCCCAAGCCGACGTCGGGTCGATTCGCCTTGCTGACGCCCTGTCCGTCGACGCCGGACTGCTACGTCTACGTCATCCGCTCGGGCGACAACCTGTTCAGCATCGCCAACTACTTCGGCGTCTCGCTCACGCGGGTCCAGAAGATGAACCCGTGGGTGAATGGCGGCCTCGTCGTCGGGCGCGGCCTGCGGATCCCGACGCCGACGCGCTGACCTGGCCGGGCGCCTCCGGCTCACTCGGCGTTCCAACCGGCGATCCAGGCGGTCCCTTCAGGCGGGTATCGCCGAGCCGTCCACGTTTTGGCGCTCCGGGCGTGCCGATCCGGGCCTGAGCCGCACGGATCGCCAGCTTGCGGATGCCTTGTTCGACGGTTGGCACGCCCCACGATCCACGACCGCCTGGGAAAGTCCGGATTCATCCTTGACGTGGCCTGTTTCGCCGCTATGATGCAGAGAAGTGGCACAAAGTGGTGAGAAGTGGGGATTCCCCAGAGCCCCCACCCGCCAAGGCCAGTCACACAGGGGTAGACCGTCAGGTGTTCACCGGCGAGTACCGGCACACGGTGGACGACAAGGGACGCATCGCCGTCCCTGTGAAGTTCCGCGCCCAGCTCGCTCCCGGATCGATGGTCTCGGGCTGGTTCGAGGAATGCCTGGCGATCCACACCAAGGAGGGTTGGGACGACTTGGCCGCCAAGGTCGGATCGCTCCGGTTCACCGATCCGAAAGCGCGGGACTTCCAGCGCTGGGTCTTCTCCACGGCATCGGAAGCGCAGATGGACAAGCAGGGCCGGATCCTGCTGCCGGCCTACCTGCGCGACTCGATCGGACTCGTCGGCGAGGCCGTGCTCGTCGGCACACAGGATCACGCGGAGATCTGGGCACCGGACCGGTGGGACACCTACCGCCGCAAGCTCGACGACCCGCTGGAGCTGGCCAGGGCCTTCGAAGGCCTTGGCATCTAGCTCCCACCACATGCGCTTCCAGGATCCGCTCGGGATCCGATCCGTTCCGGATGGAGGAGAGATGCAAGAAGGGCACCTGCCGGTGCTGGCGAACGAGGTCATCGAGATGCTCGCGCCCGTCCCCGGCAGCCTTCACATCGATGCCACCCTGGGCGGCGGTGGGCACACCGAGCGGATCCTGGAGGCCGCCAACCCCGACGGGCGGCTGCTCGGCATCGATGCCGATCCTGCGGCGATCGGCCGCGTCGAGGCCCGGCTCGGGCCCCGGTTCGGCGACCGGCTGGTCCTCCGCCACGCGAACTTCGGTCAGCTCGCGACAGTGGCGCCCGAGGCCGGCTTTCCCAGCGTCGACGGATGCCTCTTCGATCTGGGGCTCTCGAGCTACCAACTCGCCGACCGCGAGCGCGGGTTCGGCTTCCGGGCTGGCGGCCCGCTCGACATGCGCTTCGATGTCAGCCGCGGCGCCCCCGCCGCCGAGCTGCTGGCGACTCTCGATGCGGCCGAGCTGACCGCCCTCTTTCGTCGCTACGGCGAGGAGCCCAAGGCGCCCCGGATCGCACGCGCGATCGTCGAGGCCCGCCGGGTGGCCCCGATCGCGACGGCCGAGGAGCTGGCCGCGCTCGTCGAGCGAGTCGCCCCGCCGAACCCGCGACTGCGTCGCCGGACCCATCCCGCGACACGCGTCTTCCAGGCGCTTCGCATCGCCGTCAACGAGGAGCTGGAGGCGCTCCAGGCGGGTCTCGCCGCCGCCCTCGACCTGCTCCATCCGGGCGGACGGCTGGTCGTCCTGAGCTATCACTCGCTCGAGGACCGGATCGTCAAGCGGTTCTTCCAGGCCGAGCGACGCGGCTGCGTCTGCCCGCCCGAGGTCCCGGTCTGCGTGTGCGGACGGAACCCCCGCCTGCGCCTGGTGACCAGCCCGTCGCTGACCCCGACGGAGGCCGAGGTCGCCGCCAATCCACGAGCTCGGAGTGCCCGACTACGGGCCGCCGAGCGACTCGTCGCCTAGCCCCGCATCGGAAGGAGGAGCCCAAGATGAGCAAGCGTCATACGTCCAGCCGTCGCAAGACCTACGGGCGCCGCCAGCACGAGGTGCGAGAGCGGCAGGACCGCGGCCAGCACAGCGAAGGATTCGAGTTCGAGCTCGGCGACTGGGGACCGGCCGGCCAGGCCGACCCGCTGGGCTTCCTCGACCCGCGCAGCCCACGTATCCGTTTCGCGCTCGGCGACTGACCCGTGGCCGTCTACGAGGGCGCCCGTCCTCGCACCATCGGATTCCCGCGCGCGCGGCGCGTCGCGGAGGGCCCGGTCCTCGATCGCCGGCGCGTCCGCGTCGCGTTGCGGGCCGGCCGGCGAACGAACCGGCTCGGTATCATCCTCGGCGCGATCGTCGTCGCCTTCATGCTCGCCTTCTTCTCGCTCGCGCAGCAGGTCCGCGTATCGGCCACCGGCCTCGACATCGGACGTCTCCAGCTCGAGAACCAGCGCCTCGACGACGTCGCGGCGGAGGTCCGCTCCGACCTCAATCGCCTCGGCCGCGAACCGGCCATCCGCAAGCAAGCCATCGACGCCGGTCTCGGGCAACTGTCCGAGCCGATCGTCCTGCCGCCGCGCTAGACGATCGAGGGACCGATGCTGGGACGTACCGATTCGCGCCGCCGACTCCTCTTCCTGCTGGTCGTCTTCGGCATCGGCTCGGTCGCGCTGGCCGCAAGGCTGGCCTACTGGCAGGTCATCGATCGCGACCGGCTGACCACCGAGGCGCTCGCCCAGACCACGGTCACCCTCGACACCCCAAGCAAGCGCGGCGACATCTATGACCGGACCGGGACGGTGGTGCTGGCCACGACGATCCAGCGCGAGCGGCTCGTCGCGGCGCCGGCGAACCTGACGCCCGACCAGCGCAAGGCGACGGTGACGGCCCTGGCGGCCATCCTCGGCCTCGACCCGGCCGCCGCCGTCGACCTCCGCGACAAGCTGACCGGCACGGCCAAATACGTCATCCTTCGGCACGGGCTCGACCACGACACCGGCGACCGGATCCGGGCGGCGATCGCCGCGGGCGACGTCTTCACGCTCGCGCTCGAACCGGAACCCGTGCGTGTCTACCCCCAGGTCGGTGGCGGGCCGAACTCGAGCCTGGCGGCGCACCTGCTCGGTTTCGTCAATCGCGATGGCGGCGGCCAGTACGGCATCGAGCAGTCCTACCAGTCGACACTGGCGGGCCAGCCCCGGGTGGTCACCGCCGAGCGCGACGCCAGTGGCCAGCCGATCCTCGACGGCGCCCAGGTCACCCAGGACGGCCAGCCCGGCGCCGACCTGACGCTGACCATCGACGCCGGGCTCCAGCTCCGGGTCGAACAGGAACTGCTCGCGGCGTGGGTCGCCGACAAGGCCAAGCGGGCGTCGGCCGTGGTGATGGACCCGTACACCGGCGAGATCTACGCCATGGCGACCTATCCGTCGTACGACGCCAACGACTACCAGGCGATCGCCGCGTCCGACCCATCACGCTTCATCGACCCGGTCGTCGCGAGCGTCTACGAGCCCGGCTCGGTCTTCAAGATGATGACCGCGGCCGCCGCGCTCACCAACGGGACGGTCACCCCCTCGACCCGGTTCAAGGACGTCGGGACGCTCCGCCTCGACAACGGTCGGACCAAGGTCGCCGACGCCGACCGCAAGGGAATGGGCTGGATGACGTTCGAGGACGGCGTCGCCTACTCGCGCAACGTCGTGGCCGCGAAGGTCGCGCTCCGGCTCGGCAAGACGACCGCGGAGTCGTCCTCGATCCTGTATGACATGTGGCTCAAGCTCGGCTATGGCGCGCCCACCGGGATCGACGTCGCCGGCGAGGTCGACGGTCTCGTGCGCGACCCCGGGCTGCGCACGTGGCGCGAGATCGATCTGGCCAACGGGGCGTTCGGGCAGGGCGTGGCGGTCACCCCGATCCAGCTCGCGACCGCCTATTCCGCGCTGGCCAACGGCGGCACGCTCGTCCAGCCGCACGTGGTCAAGGCGGTCGGCAACCACGATGTCGTCGTGGCGCCGCGCGCCCAGCACGTCATCGAGCCCTCCGTGTCGAAGACGCTCATCCACATGATGCAGCACGTCATCACCGAGGTCCCGTTCTACCGCGACCGGACGCTCGTCCCGGGCTACGACGTCGGCGGCAAGACGGGCACCGCCCAGATCTGGGACCCGACGGCCAATCACGGCCACGGGGCCTGGAAGGTCAACCTCTTCAATTACTCGTTCGACGGCTACATCGGTCGCCAGACCGGAGTCCCGGACCTCGTGGTCGCGATCCAGATCGAGGAGGGCACGCCGACCGTCGCCCGGGTCGGCCACCTCGAGATGCCGGTCATGTCCTTCGAACTCTTCCGCCGCATCGCGACCGACGCGATCTCGACCCCCGACCTGTTGATCGACCGACCGACGACCCCGGTCCAGACCAGCGACCGGTGATCGCGGGCTATGCCACACTGGCGTCCGTGACCGACGCCGATCCGTCGAGCCCGGCTCCGGGATCGCTCCCGGTACCAGCCTTCACCGCCGACGACCTGGCCCGCCTGACCGGTGGGCGGCTGTTCGCCCGGTCCGACCGACCCATCCGCGACGCTGCCGTCGATTCGCGCCTGGTGACGGGCGGCGAGGTTTTCGTCGCCCTTCCCGGTGAGCACACCGACGGTCATGACCACCTGGCCGATGCCGCCGCGCGCGGCGCGGCCGCGCTGATCGTCGCGCGACCCGTCGCCGATCCATCGAGCCTCGGGAACGTGACCGTGATCCGGGTCGCCGACCCGCTCGCCGCGCTCGGTGCGATCGCGGCCGGCTGGCGGCGCCGGTTCGATCCGCTCGTCGTCGGGGTGACCGGGAGCATCGCCAAGACATCGACCAAGGAAGCGGTCGCCGCCGTCCTCGCTGCCCGCCTCCGGACGCTCCGGAACGAGGGCAACCAGAACAACGAGGTGGGCCTGCCGCTGACGCTCATGCGGCTTCGACCCGAACACGAGGCGGCCGTCCTCGAGATGGGGATGTACGTCGGTGGCGAGATCGCCGACCTCGCGCGGATGGCCCGGCCGCGGATCGGCGTGGTGACCGCGGTCCAGCCCGTCCACCTGTCGCGCATCGGCTCATTCGAGGCGATCGAGGCGGCCAAGGGCGAACTGCTCGAGGCGCTGCCGGCCGATGGCACGGCCATCCTCAACGCCGACGACCCGATCGTGCGCCGGATGGACGCGCGGTCCGCTGCGCCGAGCGTCACCTATGGATTCGCCGAGGATGCGGACGTCGGCGCCGAGGCGGTCGAATCGGCAGGGGTCGATGGGATGCGCTTCATCCTCCGGGCCGAAGGAAAGCGCCGATCGGTCACCATCCCGACGCTCGGTCGGCTGTCGGTCCACAACGCGCTGGCGGCCGCGGCCGTCGGTCGCGCGGCGGGTCTCTCCTTCGACGAGATCGCACGCGGCCTGTCGGGCGGCTGGTCCGCCCCGCACAGGGCCCAGCTCGTGCGGCTCGGGGCCGTGACCCTCGTCGATGACTCCTACAATGCCTCCCCGCGCTCGGTCGTCGCGGCGCTCGACCTGCTGGCCGGGCTGCCCGGCCGGCGCGCGGCCATCCTGGGCGAGATGCTCGAGCTGGGCGAGGCCAGCGACGAGGGCCACCGGGTCGTCGGCGAGGCGGCAGCACGGACGCTCGATTGGCTGGTCGTGGTCGGTGACGGGGCGGCGGCGATCGCCGAGGGTGCCGTGGCAGCCGGGATGGGTCTCGCGCGCGTCATCCGCGTGCGCGACGCCGAGGCCGCGCTCGAGAGCGTGGTGCCGCGGCTCCGCGACGGCGATGTCGTCCTGGTCAAGGCCTCGCGCGGGATCGGGCTCGAGCGCGTCGTCGACGGCCTCCGTCGTGAGCTCGGCGAGGGTGCCCGGCGATGACCGCGCAGACCGAGCTCATCCAGGGGCTGCTCCTCGCGTTCGCGCTGATGGTCATCCTCATGTCGCCCTACATCCGGCTGCTCCATGCGCTCGGCTTCGGGAAGCGGATCCGCGAGGACGGTCCAGAGAGCCATTACATCAAGGAGGGGACGCCGACGATGGGCGGTCTCCTCATCGTGGCCGTCGTGATCGGGATCTACTTCTTCCTGCGCCAGGGCCCCGACGCGGCCACCTTCGCGCCGCTCGCCGCCCTTGCCAGCGTCGGCCTGCTCGGTGCCTTCGACGACTACCTCAACGCCAGGACCGGGGAGGGGATCCGGGCTCGTCAGAAGCTGATCTGGCTGACCGTCGTGGCGTTCGTCGCCGCCTGGCAGATCCAGCAGCCCTACGACATCACCGCCATCGCCGTGCCGTTCGTGGGACCCGTCACCGTCGATCCGCGGGTCTACGTCGCCTTCGCCGCCTTCGCCATCATCGCGGCCGCCAACGGCGTGAACATCACCGATGGCCTCGATGGCCTCTCGGGCGGGACGGTCTCGATCGCCTTCGTCGCCTACCTGCTGATCGCCCTGCTCAACGAGCCGGCACAGCCGAACCTCGCCCTGCTGTGCGCGCTGATCATCGGGGCCTTGCTCGGGTTCCTCTGGTTCAACGTCCACCCGGCGCAGATCTTCATCGGCGATTCGGGCGCCCTCTCGTTAGGTGCGACGCTGGCCGTCACCGCGCTCATCACCGGGCAGATCCTTGTCCTGCCCTTGATCGGCATCATCTTCGTGATCGAGACGGCGTCGGTCATCCTGCAGGTCGCGTACTTCAAGGTGACGGGTGGCGACCGGCTCTTCCGGATGAGCCCCATCCACCACCACTTCGAGCTCGGCGGCTGGGACGAGGAGAAGATCACGATCCGCTTCTGGATCGTCGGCATCCTCGCCGCGCTGCTCGGCGTGACGTTGTTCCTGGCGTCGTTGGACCGGCTGCGGTGACGACGATGACCACGACCGACCCGATCGACCTCGACCGGCTGAGCCTCGATGCCATCCGGGCCGGCGCGCTTCGCGACCGCCCGGTGACGGTCCTCGGCCTTGCCCGCAGCGGGCTCGCGCTGGCGCGCTTCCTGACCGACGTCGGAGCGCGCGTGACGATCTACGACGGCCGGCCCGCGTCCGAGCTCGCGGAGGCGGTCGCAGCGCTGGGCGGTCGAGCCGTGACCCTCGCCGTCGGGCCCGAGGTCGATCCGGCGGCGACCTGGGCGGCCGCCGACCTCGTCGCGACCTCGCCGTCGATCACGCCCGACTTCCCGACCACCGTGCCGCGCCTCCGGGCGGCGCTCCGTCGGCTGGTGGATGGTCGCGCCCGAGGAGACCTAACGGTCCCGGCGCTCGTCTCCGAGGCGGATCTCTTCCTGCGGCTCTGCCCGGCCCCGACGATCGGCGTCACCGGGACCAAGGGCAAGACCACGACCGCGTCGCTGACCGCGGCGCTCCTGGCGGCCGATCCGACCCATTCGGTCGTCCTCGGCGGGAACATGGGGACCCCCATCGTCGAGCGGCTCCTCGAGCTGACGCCCGAACATCGGGTCGTCGACGAGCTGTCGGAGCTGCAGCTGCCGACCCTGTCGCGCGGCACGACGGTCGCGGTCTACACCAACGTGACGTCCGACCACCTCGACCGACACGGGTCGGTGGAGGCCTACCAGCGGGTCAAGCGCCGGCTTGCCGAGCTGGTCGATCCGGCCGGGGCGCTCATCCTCAACGCCGAGGATCCGGTGGTGGCCTCATATGCCGATCTGGCCGGTCTTGGGACCGCGCGCGCCATCCTCTACGGACGAGCGGCACCATCGCCCGGTGGCCTCGGGGTCGTCGACGGCTGGATCGTCGCCGATGCGGTCGAACGGCTCGCGCTGGCGGGGGGCGGGAGGGCGACGACCGGCCCGGACGGACGGATCCTGCCCATCGCCGAGCTCGCCATCCCGGGCGCGCACAACGTCTCGAACGCCCTCGCCGCGACCGCCGTGGCCCTCGCCTTCGGGGTCCCGGCGGAGGCGATCCGGACGGCGGCCGCCGCGTTCACCGGCGTCGAGCACCGGCTCGAAGCGGTCGGCGTCATCGACCGCGTCCGGTTCATCAACGATTCGATGGGCACGCAACCCGATGCGGTCGTCGCCGCCCTGCACGCGTTCGCGCCGCCGATCGTCCTCATCGCCGGTGGCCGCGACAAGGGGATCGACCTCGCCGCGCTCGCCCCGGTCGTCGCCGAGCGCGCGGTCGCGGCCGTCCTGATCGGCGAGAGCGGCCCGGCGCTCGAGGCGTCGTTCCATGACGCCGGGCTGGCCCGGACCGAGCGCGCGACGGACCTGGTGGACGCCGTCCGCCGGGCGGATGCGATCGCACGCGACGTGCTGGCGAACCGGGCGGACGGGCTGGCCGGCGCCGGCGCCGCGAACGCCCCGGTCACCCCGGACCTGGCGACGGTCCTGCTCAGCCCCGCCGCGGCGAGCTTCGACATGTTCATCGACTACGCCGCCCGTGGTCGGGCATTCAAGGAGGCGGTCGCTGCCCTGGCCGCGACCCGGAGTCGAGGAGGCGCCCGATGAACCTCGCCCCACCGATCCCGCGCCTCGAACGACTGCGTCGCGACGCCGGGACGAAGCCGACCGGGGACCGAGCGACGACCAACCGGACACCGGTCAAGAGCCGGGCGGGCGCGGTCCGCCGCGAGCGGCACCAGGCGGACTACGTGATCCTGGTCGTCGTCGTCGCGCTGACCGCGATCGGCATCCTGATGGTCTACTCGTCGTCGGCCCTCAAGGGCTACCTGTCGCAGGACGCCGACACCTTCGCGACGGTCGGGCCGCAGATCCAGTGGGCGATCCTCGGGCTCGTCGCCATGCTGGTCATGATGCGGGTCGACTATCGCCTGCTGCGTCTTGCCTCGGTGCCGTTCTACGCGTTCGCGATCGTCCTCCTGGTGCTCGTCTTCGTGCCCGGCCTCAATGTCGTCATCGGGGGCTCGGCGCGCTGGCTGCGGGTCGGGCCGTTGCCCGCGATCCACCCGGCCGAGATCGCCAAGCTGGCGCTGGTCATCTACCTGGCGCACTGGTTCGCCAAGCGAGGCAAGCGCGTCCATGGGTTCTGGGCGGGGACGATCCCGTTCCTCGTGATCATCGCTCCGGTCATCGCCCTCGTCTTCAAGGAGCCCGACCTCGGCACGACCGGCGTCATCACCCTGACCGCGTTCACGATGTTCTTCGTGGCCGGCGCGAACGTGGTCCACCTCGTCGCGATGGTCGGTGGGGCGGGCGCAGTGGCCCTCGTCGGCCTGCAGGGCTACCAGATGACCCGCATCCGGGTCTGGCAGGATCCCTGGCTCGATCGCCTGGGCGAGGGCTTCCACACGGTCCAGGGCCTGCTGGCGCTCGGGGTCGGCGGCCTGCTCGGGACCGGCCTGGGCGCGAGCAAGGTCTTCGTCCCGAATGCCTTCAACGACTTCATCTTCGCCGAGGTCGGCCAGGAGTTCGGGATGGTCGGCGCGATCGTCGTCATCACCCTCTTCCTGGTGCTGGCCTACTCGGGCGTCCGGATCGCGTTGGCCGCCCCAGACACCTTCGGGGCGTTGCTGGCCGCCGGGATCACGGCCTGGCTGTGTCTCCAGGCGTTCGTCAACATCGGCGTGGTCGTGGCGCTCCTGCCGATCACCGGGATCACGCTGCCGTTCATCAGCGCCGGCGGCTCATCGCTCATCATCAGCTTCGCCGCGGTCGGGATCCTGCTCTCGATCTCGCGCGAGACCGTGGAAAGGGGGACGTGGAACGACGATGCGACTGCTGATCGCGGCCGGCGGGACGGGCGGACACATCTACCCGGCTCTCGCCGTCGCGCATTCGCTCCGCGCCAGGCCTGACCTGGGGGAGGCGCCCGAGCTGTCCTGGCTGGGCGGCCACCGCGGCCTCGAGGCGAGCCTCGTGCCGGCCGCCGGCATCCCCCTGCGCCGTCTCGCCGCACGATCGCTGCGCACAACCGAGGCCGACGTCCACGCCGTCCTCGACCCGATCCGGCTCGGCGCGTCCGTCCCCCAGGCGACGGCCATCCTCCTCCGCGAGCGGCCCGATGCGATCTTCACGACCGGCGGCTACGTGGCCGTCCCGGTCCTGATGGCCGCCGCTCCGCTGCGCATCCCGGTCGTGATGTGGGACGGCAACGTCATCCCTGGCCGGGCGGTCCGGGCGACGGCGCGGCTGGCCGCGGCGCTGGCGGTCTCGTTCGAGGCGACCTGTCGCGCACTCGGGGCGGTGACGCGGAGTCGGCCCTGTTATGTGACCGGCACACCGATCCGCGACATCGACGCCATCGATCGCGTCGCGGCCAGGACCCGGCTGGGCATCGCCCCGAGCGAACGGGTCCTCCTGATCTTCGGTGGATCGCAGGCTGTGCGGCGCTTCAACGCGGCGGTCGCGGAGGCGCTGCCCCGGCTCGTCGAGCGAGTGACGGTCGTCCACGTGACGGGCGAGGACGGGTACGCCGCGGCCCTGGCCGGTCGCGAGGACCTTGTTGCGAACACCCGTGGGCGGTACCGGCCATATCCATTCCTGCGCGACGACATGCTGTCGGCGCTGGCCGCCGCCGACATGGTCGTGGGCCGGGCGGGTTCGTCCACGCTGGCCGAGGTGACCGCCATGGGTCTGCCGATGGTCGTCGTCCCGTACCCGCATGCGGCCGGCCACCAGCGCGCCAACGCCGGGAACCTGGTCGAGGCCGGGGCGGCCCGGCTCATCGACGACGACGCGTTCGGTGCCGAAGCGCTGCTCGACGCCGCGCGGCTGCTCGAGGATCCGGCGGCGCACGCGGCGATGTCGGCCGCCGCCCGCGCGCTCGCCCGGCCCGGTGCGGCCGCGGCAGTCGCCGAGCTGGTCCTCGCCGCGGCGGCTCGCGAGCCCTTCCCCGAGCCGGCCGAGATCGAACGCCGGGCACGAGGACGCGCGCGATGATCGCGGCGTTCGATGCGATCGCCACCGGGACCGACATCCAGCGTCGGATCGGGGTCAAGACGTCGCGCGACGAGCCGCTCGCCCGGTTCACCACGATGCGGGTCGGCGGCCCGGCCGACCTCTTCGCGACCGTGCACAACGCGCATGAGCTGCGGGCCCTCGTCCGGTTCGCCCGGACGCGTGCGCTGCCCCATCTCGTGCTCGGTCGCGGGAGCGACATCGTCATCGCGGACGCGGGCGTCCGCGGACTCGTCATCCAGGTCCGGGCGGAGGGATCGCGGACCGACGGCGACCGGTACACGGCCGAGGCCGGTGTCCAGATGGCCCGTGCGGCCACGGAGACGCAGCGGGCCGGGCTGACCGGTCTGGAGTTCGGGCTGGCGATCCCGGGCACGGTCGGCGGGGCCGTCTGGGCGAACGCCGGCGCCCACGACGCCGATATCGCGGGTGTCCTCGAGTCGGCGCGCGTCCTCGCCATCGACGGCACCGAGACGATCATGGCGGCGACGGAGCTCGGCTTCTCGTATCGGGACAGTCGGTTCAAGACGCCCGATGTCGGCCGCCCGGCAGGCTCGCCGCGCGACATCGTCATCGACGCCACCTTCCGTCTCGCGATGGCCGAGCCCGAGGTCATCAAGGCCCGACTCGACGAGATCCGCCACTGGCGCCAGGCGCACCAGCCGCTCGGCCTCCCATCGGCGGGGAGTGTCTTCCGGAATCCGGATGGCGACTCGGCCGGCCGGCTCATCGAGGCAGCCGGGCTGAAGGGGACGCGGATCGGTGGCGCCGTCGTCTCCGAGAAGCATGCGAACTTCATCGTCAATGACGAAAAGGGGAGCGCCACCGACGTCCGCAGCCTCGCCGAGCACGTCCGGGCCGAGGTCCTCGCCCGGGACGGCATCGCCCTCGAGTTCGAGATCGAATTCGTCGGCGATTGGAGTGACTGGGTGGCAGCGGCGTGAGCGCCCGACCGCCCATCGTCGTCTTGCTCGGCGGTCCCTCGGCCGAGCACGACGTCTCGGTCGTGTCGGGCACGGCGATGGCGGCCGCGCTGGCCGACGAAGGCTTCCCGGTCGAGCAGGTCCTGATCGACCTCGACGCGGCGTGGTGGTGGCTCCCCGCCGGACACGTCCGCGGCGATCGCCCGGCGGCCGACTACGACGACCCGGTCGCGCTCGGCGCCGAGGGCCCTAACGCGATCGGGGCCACTCTCGACCGGCTCGCCGCCGCGCGTCCGGCGCCGGTGGTCGCGATCGCGCTCCATGGCCCATTCGGCGAGGACGGCACGGTCCAGGCGCTCCTCGAGGCGGCCGGCCTAGCCTACACCGGCTCGGGCGTCGCGGCCTCGGCGATCGGGATGGACAAGACGATCTTCAAGCGCCTCTGCCGCGGGATCGGGCTGCCGGTCGTCGACGGGCGCGAGGTCCCCGCCGCGCGCTGGGCCGGCGATCCGGCCGCCGTCCGCGCCGAGCTCGAGGCGTTCGCCGCCGGGACGGGCGAGCCGCGGCTGATGGTCAAGCCAGCCCGGCTCGGGAGCTCGGTGGGGATGACCCTGGTCCACGAGCCGGCGGAGCTCGATAGGGCGCTCGACGAGGCCTTCCGCCATGACACGCTCGCGCTCGTCGAGACATACGTGCCCGGCGCACGCGACCTCGAGGTCTCGATCATCGGCAACGCGACCGGCGCCCTCGAGCTGTACGGCCCGGGCGAGGTCGTCTCGGGTCACGAGTTCTACGACTATGCCGCGAAGTACACGGCCGGCCTGTCCGAGACGTCGACCCGGGCCGAGGTGACCGACCGCCAGCGGGCCACCATCCACAAGATCGCGCGCGACGCGTACCGGGCGATCGGTGGCGAAGGCTTCGCGCGCGTGGACTTCCTGCTGGCCGGCGAGACGATCCTCCTGTCCGAGATCAACACCATCCCGGGCTTCACGCCCATCAGCCTCTTCCCGACCATGCCGGCCGAGGGCGGCTATACCTTCGGTGCGGTCTGCAGCAAGATCGTGGAACTCGCCATCGAGCGCCACGCCGCGCGTGCCGGCCGGCGGCTGACCCCTGCGGACCTGCCCCGATGACCGGGCGACCGATCGCCCGGCGGAGCCGGGCGCCCCTCCCCGGTCGACGGACGCGGCCGGTCCGGCGAGCCTCGGCGGGTCTCTCGGCGACCCGCGCCGGCGCGGCGCTGGCCCTGCTCGCCTCGGTCGCGGGGATCTACGGCGCGGGGACGTCGTCCGCGTTCGACTACACCCACCTCCAGGTCGATGGGGTCCATTTCACGGAGGTGAACGCCGTCGAGGCCGCCATCTCGGTCGCCCGTGGCGAAAACCTCTTCAGGCTCGAGACCGGGCCGCTCGTGGCCGCCCTTCAGAGCCTGCCGACCGTCCGGACGGCGCGGGTCGACGTGCGCCTGCCGGGAACGCT
>DAIOXD010000008.1:0-17131 GCA_036758145.1 Candidatus Limnocylindrales bacterium | reverse complement strand
CCGCTGGCGTCGCCCGCCCGGAAATGGTCCTCGATGAAGGCGCGACGGGCCGTCGGGTTGGCCGGCTGCGGGTCGCGCAATGCGTCTCGGAGGTCGGCGATGGTTCGCACGGGTCGTGCGACGCCGGCGGGCACATACCCGAGGATGTCGCCGCCCGGCTCGACCATGGCGATGAGGTTGTAGGTGCCGGCCATGACGGCGTCGCTGAGGACCGTCGACTGCTGTCCGAGGTGGGCGTCGGCCGCTCGCAGGAGTCGGTAGAGGTCGATCTCCTTGACCAGCGTGATCGGCGGGGGTTCGTACCCGCCCGCCCGTGCGAGCCCATGGAGCAGGTCCCGATACGGGCCCTCGTCACGCTCGCCGGGGTGCTGCTTGAAGACGACATGGACGCCCGGCAAGGGGCCACCAAGGATGACCTCGAGCATGTGAATCAAGTGGGAGCGGCGCACGAAGGGTACGTGCAGGGTGGAGACCATCAGCAGCAGATCGCCGTCGGCCACCCCGAGCTTCCTTCGCACCGCCGCCCGTTCGGCGTCGCGGCTGACCGCGTCGGCGACCACGGTATCGAGGTCGAGTCGCGGCGAGCCGGCGACGACGACCTCATGCGGGCGATAGGCGAGGGCTTCCAGGACTCGGCGCTCGTATTCGCCATAGACGAATGTCCGTGTCGGCAAGATGACCAACGGATGGCGTTGATCGGCATAGCCGGGGTGGGCGGCGTACAGGACCCCGTGCTGCAGGGCGAAGGTCGGGACACCGGCCCGGGCACCAGCGAGCAGCCATGGTGTGCGGTGTCCTTCCTGTGTCATCAGGATCGCCCCGGGACGAAGCTCCCCGATGAGGCGCTCCACGCGCGCGAGCTCATGGACGTCGGCGTTGATGGTTCTCCGTAATTCCGTCCCGAGCGCCTGGACGAGCGGAGGCGCCATATCGAGCCCATCTATACGGAGCGGGACCTGTGCCAAGGCATCCAGGCGCGCCAGCATGCCGGCAATCGCCGTCGAGGCCCGTTGATCGTCTTCCGGACGACCCCAGCGCGACTGGAGGTAGTAGGCCGGCACAAGGCGATCGTCGTGCTCAACGACGGTCCAGTCATCCTCCCGGCCGCGGCTCATATCCCAGCCAATCACGGTCGGCTCGAGGCCGACGTCGCGGAGCGCGGGGATGACCGAGCCTAGGTTCGGATCTCGTCGAACGGTCGAGCCGATGCGCTGGTAGCTGCTCGGAAGCGTGAGCACGAGCACCCGGGGTGCGGAGAGGTCCGCCAACCGCTGGAATCGTTCGTCCAGGAACGCATCTCGTCGGCGGCGCTGCGCTGCGGCGGCGGCCTCCGGGCGAGGGCGGAAGCGACGGAATGCGCGACGAACCACGGAAGGGAGGTAGCGGGCCGCCGGCCGCGGATCGTGGCGTGCGATCGGGGCCGGGGATGGCGGCGGCCCGCCCTGGACCTCGATGGGTCGACCCAGGGCCCGGACGACGTCGATCAGCGCCTGCTCGTTCCAAGGCGCAACGACGGCGTCTCCGTCGCCGCCGTCGATGGCGGCGAGGGTGTAGCCCCACAGCAGCCGCTCGTGCATCCAGTGCCAAAGCGCCTCGCGCATCCGGTACCAGTAGGTGACCCCCTCGACGACCAGCAGGTCGGCGAGGCCCACGGTCTCGGCCCAGCGGTCGACCAGGTCGAGCGCCTCGGCGAAAAGATCGTGGCGCTCGAGGACCGCGGCGAACGATGGCCGGACCGAGACGACATCGGGGCGATCGCCCGGTCTGGGGGTCCAGGACGTGTCGAGGACGACGACCCGGTCGCCGGGTCGAGACGAAGGAGCGTCGGCGACCGTCGGCACGAAGACGACTCGCCGGGACGTTGATGCAGCGGTCGGGTCCATCACGTCCTTCGGACGTGGGTCACCGAGGCTCGGATGCCGCCCAAGCGGGCTGCGATCCGCGACGGTGAACGGTCGATCATCGGAGGTGATCTCGCATAGCCAGACGACGGGCGATGAGTGGGGGCCTGTATCGTAGCCGAACGCCAATGGGCACCGGCGGGTCGCCCTCGTGAGGAGATCCTGGATGAAGGCTCAGCCCGGTGCGTGGCCACGCTTGTCGTCGAGGCTGCTGGCGTTCGCCAAGCGCTTCCGCGGCTTCTTCCTCGGACCCCCGCCTCCGCCCCGGGTGACGGCCCAACCGCTCCCGAGACCCGCGCGCGAGTACGGCGTCGGCCTCCTTCGGCCTCTCGCCCCCAGGTCGTCCCCCCGCGCAGGGTACCGCCTCAACCTTGTCGTCCCGACCGTCGACGCGGCCCGTACGTTCGGGGGGATCCGGACCGCGCTGGAAGTCTTCGAGGCGGTCGGCGCCGGGACCAGCGAACGGCGCATCGTCTCGCTGAGTGCGGCTGGAGCCACCCGGGATGACGCCCTGGCGGCCTACACTCGCGTCGAGGACGGTGATGACCCGGACGCCCTCCTGCAGCTCGTCGCGCTCGATGGGCCGGTCGCATCGCTGGCCGTTCGCGCCGACGACGTCTTTCTTGTGACCTTCTGGACCACCGCGGAGGCCATCGGACGGATCCGGCGATGGCAGGCGTCGACATACGGTTCGGCCCCCGATCGCTTCGCGTACCTGATCCAGGACTACGAGCCGGGATTCTACCCGTCGTCCGAGCGATCGAGCCTGGCAGCTGCGACCTACGCGAACGCGAGCGAGACCATCGCGATATTCAACACCTCGCTGCTCCGCGACTTCTTCCACGCGTCCCGGATCACCTTCGATCGGGAGTTCACATTCGAACCGCGGCTGCATCCGGTGTTGCGACGAGCGATGACGTTGCCTCCGGCCACACGCTCGAGGACGATCGTTATTTACGGACGACCGGAGACGCCACGGAACGCATTCGCGGCCATCATCGACGGGCTGGTGGAATGGCGCGCGCGCGATTCGCGCGCCATCGATTGGCGGGTCGTCGCGGTCGGCCAGGCCCATCCGGACATCGACCTCGGAGAGGGGTTGGTGCTTGAATCGCTCGGCAAACTCACGATCGACGCATACGCGGCTCTCCTCCGCGAGTCGGCGATCGGAATCTCGCTCATGGTCTCGCCCCATCCCAGCTACCCACCGCTCGAGATGGCGCACCTCGGCATGCTCGTCCTGACCAATGGATTTGGTGGCAAGGACCTGTCCGCATGGCACACCAACATCCAGTCGACCAACGACCTCTCCGCCGAGGCGATCGCGGGGCGGCTCTCCGAGCTGTGTAAAGCGTTCGAGGCCGACCCGGGGGTGGGCGACACGGGTCGGCCCCTCCGGCCCGACTTCATTGCCGACGCGCCTTCCTTCCCGTTTGCCGAGCAGGTCGCCGCGGACCTCCGGGAGGGTGCCGCGAGGGGCGCCGCAGCCTCGTCCGCTTCGACCGATCGACCCGACGCGCTCGCCTCGGATTGAGGCGTCTCGGCCGCTCGACAGTCTGGGCAGCTCGAAGGCCCGTAGGACGCGCGAGTCCGCGATCGCCTCAGTGGCCGGCGCGGCGGTGGCGTTCCAGTTCGTGGTCCGCCTCGGCGAGGAGCGCGATCGCCGAACGTGGCTCGGTCGGCGTCGCCTCGACGATCCAGACGTTCGGCCAACCATCGACGACCTCGAAGCCACCGTGCCGCTCGAGGTCGCGGAGGGCGGGATCGGGGCTCTCCCCGTAGTCGTGGAACGTGAGATCGTCGAAGCCCGTGTCTCGCAGGAGGTGCTCCAGCATCGGCCGCGAGTAGAGGAATCGATGGCCCCAGCCGTAGAACGCCCGGTTCGCCTGGTAGGTCTTGGCGATCGCTTCCGGGGCCGCGGCCGACGGGTCGAAGTGGGTGCGCCAGACCCATTCGAGACCCGGTGTCGAGAGCCGGATGCGGCCACCGGGTCGGAGCGCGCGGGCCGCCTCGACGAGGAACAGGATCGCCCGGTCCAAGGACAGGTGCTCGAGGAAATGCTCGCCGTACACGTAGTCGAGCCCTTGCCACGGCCAGGGTTCGGTCACGTCGGCGACCTGATCGATCCCGGCGAATCGCCGGATATCGACGTTCCACCACTCCGCCATGAGGTTGTGCGGCCCGCAACCGACGTGGACGCGGTTGAGGCCGCCCGCGACCCGGAGTTCGCGCCGGGCTGACGGGGCGACGTTCGGAGCCGCGCCGCCGATGACGCGGCCGCGGGCGGCGCGACGGACGGAGGCCGGGACGATCCTACGCCAGATCCGCCTAGCCGCGTTCACAGAAGCGAGCATAGCCGCCCCTGGGTGGTGGCCTCAGCCGTCATCGAGGATTCGTGCGGGTCGCGCCGTCAGGATCACATCGGCCACCCGCACGAGTTCGGGTACGCGTCGGTCGAAGGTATGGTGTTCGAGGACGACCCGGCGGCCGTGCTCGCCGCGGCGTTTGCGTTCGGCTGGATCAGCCAGCGCCGAGTCGACGAGCCGGGCGAGCTCGGCTGGATCGTGATAGGTCTCGATGGCGCCGTCGAATTCGGTGTCGATGCCTTCGACCGGGTCGGAGATCACGAATGCGCCGCAAGCGAGCGCGTCATACAAGCGGTTCGACAGGAACCCCTGGGCTCGCATGTCATCCCAGTGATCGTTGAGGACGATGGCCGCTGAGCTGTAGTAGCGGCGGAGGTCCTCGTTGGGAATCCCGTCGCCCTTGACGAACCGCTGCTCGACGAGCGCCGGCTTCCAGCCGCGACCGTAGATCGCGAAGTCGCGGGTGGTACCCGTCAGGTCGTCCACGATCCGTCGCCGAACGTTACGCGAATTGGCGACGAACAGGAGGTCGTGGTAAGGACCGGTCGGGTCCGGATAAAAGCGCTCGGGGTCGGTGGCTTGGTGCAACGCGCTGACCGGGACGTGACTCATCGCCGCCATCTCCTTGGCGAACGGATCGGATGCGACGAAGACGTGGTCGTATCGGTCGTATAGCTCTGGGTCGGCCAGATCTGGATGGCTGACGTGCCACATCAGGTTGACCTGGCCCGGACGCGTCGGCGCCTCCATGAGCCCGAAGAGGTGGATCGCCACGTCCTCGCGTGCGCTGACGGGCGCCGTCCAGTCGGGCAGGAAGTGGACCCGGGTGGGATGCCCGGCGCGTTCGAGCCCGCGCTGGACCGCGCGCGCGAAGTGATAGTCGCCCCAGCGTTCGATGACGTCCCAGCCGGGGACGCCGATCCGCAGGCCGTAGCGGGCCGCCAGCGCCCAGGCTCGGATCGTGTCCCGGATGGTCTCGGCCCGGATCCGGTAGGTGTGCTCGGCGAGGACGGTCGCGCGTGCGGATCGGGCGAACGCGGCCGCCGGCTCGGGCTTCTCCAGGATCGCTCGTACCTCGCCGAGGAGCGACGGCGCATCGGACCAGGTCGGGAACCGCTCGCCGAACAGCTCATGGACGCCGGCCTCCCCGCTGCTGACCACGACGGCACCGGCGGCGAGGGCATCAAAGACCCTGGAGTTCACCGATCCGCAGGCCTTGGTCGAGCTGGCGGCGTCGTCGATGACGATGCGCGCCGAACGATAGGCGCCAGGCACCTCGTCGTAGGCGAGATAGCCGCCGTCGATGGCCTCGAAGCCCGGGACGGCACCCCAGCCGCGGCCATGAACGCGGACGGCGATGCCCTGCTTGGCCAGTTCCGGGAGGGCCGAGACGACGTCGCGATCCTGGCCCCAATGGCTGCCTACGAAGAGCACGTCGCAGGCCAGGTCGGGTCGCGGCTCCGGGTTCGCGAAGCGGTCCGGGTTGGTGGCGATGGGCAGGACGGTCGCCACCTTGGCGCTGGTGTCGTGGACGAGCTGGGCGATCCGTACGCTCGACGCGAAGACGATGTCGAAGTCGTCGAACCATGGGCGCCCGACCCAGCGCTCGGGCCAGTTGCGGATCCAGGCGATGGTCAGCAGGTGGCGCGGTAGCCGCCGGATGTCGCAGGCGTCGAGGAGGACGATGACCGCCTCGACCGACGGGTCGGGCGCGTACCAGCCGTCGGCCGGGCGGGCCAGGTAGCTGACTCGCCAGCCGAGTCCCTCGAGGGCATCGCCCAGCTCATGACCGGTGTACCAGTCGCCGAAGCCGGCATCGGGATCGCCGCTGGTGATCGTGATCGCGACGTGGAACGGCTCGTCGGAGAACCGCCCACGGCTGCCGATGGCATCCAGGATGGTTTCCCGATAGATGCGCGGGCCCCAGGTATCGATATAGAGTTCGCGATTGTCGGCGACCCGTTGACGGTATCGATCGGCATCGGCCGCGCGCGTAGCCGACTCGTGGTGCCAGAGGGCGGCACGACCGTCGTACACGAGTCGCCCACCTGCCGCCCGGAGCTTGAGGCAGAGGTCGATATCCTCGAGACCGTAGTCGTAGCCGGGCGTGAATCCACCCACGGCGTCGAATGCGGCCCGACTCACCAGGAGGCACGCGGCCGTCAGCGCGGGTCTGTCGACTACCGCTCCCGCGGCTGCGGACAGCGGGTCGTCGCCTGCGCCGATGACTCGAGGGATCGGGATGGCCTCGGTACGGTCGAACCACACACCAGCATGCTGGAGCGAGAGATCGGCGAGCTTCGAGCCAGCCCGCGGCCCACCGCGATGCCGCGGGTAGATGAGCCGAGCGCCGACCGCAGCCGCGCCGGTCGAGCTCATCGTCTCGACCATGAAGCCAAGCCAGTGTGGGGTGATCGGATCGACGTCGTTGTTGAGGAAGCAGATCATCTCGCCCTTGGCGAGGGCCACACCCTGGCCGTTTGCGTCCGAGAATGAGCGGTTATCGCGATTGCGCACGGTCCGCAGCGGGAACGGCAGCTCCAGCCCCTGGGCGAGGTCCGCCGATCCGTCCGTCGACCCGTTGTCAACGAGGATGATCTCGATATCGCGATAGGCCGTCGTGGCGATGGCCCTGAGGCACCGTTCGAGGTGCTCGCGGCCATCCCGGTTCAGGATCACGATCGACACGAGCGGCCCGCGCTCCGGAGTCGACGCATCCCGGTCCGTTGACAGGGTAGCGATCAGGGCCCGTTCGGCCTCGGTTGAGGCGCGGAGCCGCCGCTGGCCAAGACCGCGCCGGACCAACCTCATCGCGCGTCGCGGAATCCGAACGATGCCGCGCAAGGAGATCACGAGCCGTCGCAGGACGGCTGTCGAGGCCAGGGCCAGTCTGACAGAGCGCCGTCGGCGCAAGGTCGCCAGCTCGCGACCCAGGCGATCGAGCTCGAGGTTGCGTCTCCGCGCGGCGGCCATCGCCGCCCGGTGCGAGGCCCGGCTGCGGTCGAGCTCGCGCTCAAGGCTGCCGATCCGGGCCTCGAGCTCGGCGATCCGGTCGGCGTCGCTCGATGCCGAAGGCGCGTCTGACCGTCCGATGGAACGTCTCCCAAAGTGCCAGACGGCCGTCACCGCTCGATGACCGGGCGCCTGCTCTGCGCGACCATCGATGATCGGCGGGCCTACGATGCCACAGATCATCGGGGGAGGCCGTCGCCCGTCCATGAACGCGGACACGGCCCTGCTACCATCGGCCTCCCATGTCCGCCCGACCTCGCTACTACCTGACCACGTCCATCGCGTACGCGAACAACAAGCCGGGCCTGCACACCCTCTACGAGGTGATCGGCGCGGACGCGATCGCACGCTGGCACCGGATGGTCGGCGATGAGACACGGTTCCTGACCGGGACCGACGAGCACTCGATCAACATCGCCCAGGCGGCCCTGGACGAGCGCCGCCCGACCCGCGAGTTCGTCGACGAGAAGGTGGCCCTCTTCAAGGCCGCCGAAGCCGCACTGGCGATCGCCCCTGACCGGTTCATCCGCACCACCGACCCCGACCACGTCCGGGCCGCCCAGGAGATGGTCCGGCGCGCGCACGCCAACGGCGACATCTACCTCGGGACGTACGAGGGCTGGTACTGTCCGAACGAGGGGTTCCGCAATGCGAGCGACGTCGTCGAGACGACTCGCGGCGTGATCTGCCCGAACCATCCCGACGTTCCGCTCCAGTGGCTGACCGAGCGCAACTGGTTCTTCCGCCTGTCGGCCTACCAGGAGCGTCTCGAGCGACACTTCGCCGAGCACCCCGACTTCGTCCAGCCCGAGTACCGACGCAACGAGATGCTCGGCTTCATCCGGGGCGGCCTGGAGGATTTCTCCATCAGCCGCGAGCGGACGCCGGGTGATTGGGGGATCCCGTTCCCGATCGCCGAGGATGGCTCGTCCGCCCTGCGCGAGGACGGGTCGTGGGATCCCGCGGCGGGCAAGGTCTACGTCTGGTTCGATGCGCTCATCAACTACATCACGGGCGCGGGCTTCCCCGACGACCCGACGGCCTTCGGGCGGTGGTGGCCGGCGGACCTGCACATCATCGGCAAGGACATCGCCCGGTTCCACACCATCTTCTGGCCGGCGATGCTCTGGAGCGCCGGTCTCGAAGCGCCGCGCCACGTCTGGGTCCACGGCTGGCTGCTGGCCGCCGGCGGCGAGCGGATGAGCAAGAGCCGCGGCAACTTCCTCGACCCGAACGACTTCGTGACGGCCTTCGGCGCCGACGGCGCACGGTACGTCGTCCTGCGCGAGGTCCCGTTCGATCGCGACGCGGAAGTCAGCTGGGACTCGTTCGTCCGGCGCTACAACGCCGATCTGGCCAACGACTTCGGGAACCTCGTCAACCGGACGGTCTCGATGACGAACCGCTACCTTGACGGGGAGCGACCTTCGCCGCGCGAGTCGGCCGAGTCGTCGTTGCGGGCCGGCTGGCTCACCACGCTGCCGTCCTATCGCGAGCGGCTCGAGGGCTGTCGGCTCCACGACGCCCTGGGTGAGCTGTGGGAGTACGTGGGTACCGCCAACAAGGTCGTCGACGCCGAGCAGCCGTGGGTGCTCGCCAAGGCCTGGAAGGCAGGCGACGACGCCGCCGGGGAGCGCCTGCGCGGCGTCCTTGGCGATCTCGTCGAAGCCTGTCGGCTGGTCGGGCTGGCCGCTGCGCCGTTCCTGCCCGGGACCGCCCCGCGGCTCCTGGCGCAGCTCGGCCATGCCTATCCGTACGGATCCGACGGCAACGGCGGCCCGCCGATCCTCGACGAGCTCGCCTGGGGGTCCCACGCCGGCGAGCTCGGCCGCCTGACCACTCCCGAGCCGCTCTTCCCGCGCCTCGACCTCGAGACCGAGACATCCTGAACGTCCCGCCGCGCCTGATCGATAGTCACTGCCACCTCAACGCCGACCGCTTCGAACCCGACGCAGACGAGGTCATCGGGGCCGCGCGACTGGCGGGCGTCGAACGAGTCCTGGTCCCGGGCTGGAACGTGGCCTCGTCCGAACGCGCGCTGGCGTGCGTCGAGCGGTTCCCGTGGCTCGACGCCGCGGTGGGGGTCCACCCGCACGACGCGGCCAAGGTGGACGAAGTGGGCTGGGCCTGGGTGGTGGGCTGGAGCGCCGATCCGCGGGTCGTGGCGATCGGGGAAACCGGGCTCGACTACGACCGGTTGTTCAGCCCGATCCCCGACCAGCTCACAAACCTGCGCCGCAACCTGGCCCTTGCCCTCGAGACGGGCAAGCCGGCCATCCTCCACTGCCGGTCGAGCGACAGCCGGCGCGATGCCCAGGATGCCCTGCTCCACGAACTCCGCGCGGCGGGGCTCGGTGGACCGACCTGGGCCGCGGCCTTCGGCGAGCGGCCGCCGGCGGTCATCCATTCGTACTCAGGCCCGCTCGATTACGCCCGCGCCGTCGTCGATCTGGGCCTCGCCGTCAGCTTCTCGGGACTCGTCTTCCGGCGCGGCGAAGCGGCGTCGGCCGACGCCGTCGTCATCGTCCCCGCCCATCGCCTCCTCATCGAGACCGATTCGCCGTTCCTGGCACCGCCCGGGGCGCCGCGCTCGCGCAACCAACCCGAGTGGGTACGCGTCACAGGGGCATGGGCCGCCGAGCACCGCGGCACGACGCCCGATGCGATGGGGTCCACCCTCATCCACGCCTACGACCGAACGTTCCCGAGTCCCCGGAGGACCAGATGACCCACGCGACCCGCCGCCGGCCATTCGTCGACGCCATCTTCGTGGCGGTCGCCATCACTGCCGCTGCCTGCACGCCAGGGGCCGCGAGCCCCGGCGCGTTGGTGCCGGCGAGCCCGTCCACCGCCCCGACCGCGACGCCATCGGCCACACCGGTCGTGAGCCCGACGCCCGCCGCGAGCGTCCCGGCGTCGTCAGCCACTGCGTGCGCCGTGACCCGGCAGACGACGTCGTTGCCCTCGGATCGCCTCGTCGGCCTCACGGTCACGCCCGGGGCCACGGCAGACACGCTGACCTTCGTGTTCGGCAACCCCTCGCTGCCCGGGCCCGCCACCCCGCCCGCCGGCACACTCGAGGTCGGCCAGCCGCCCTACACCCAAGCGGGGAGCGGCGCAGCGATCGTCATGACCGGCGGGCACGTGGTCACGGTCCGATTCACCGGGATGTCACTCCAGAACGACGCCGGCGAGGAGACGTATACCGGCCCGACCGAGGTCAAGCCAGGGCTGGTTGCGCTTCGCGATGCGGTCGTCTACGACGCGTCCGAAGGGGTGATCGGCTGGTACGTTGGCTACGACGGACCGGGTTGCGTGACCCTCGCCGGGGCCGGTGCGAACGTCACCCTGACGGTCGCCCACTCCTGAACCGGGCGGCCGGGTTGACAGCCTCGCCCCGGGTTCGCTAGTCTCCACTTAGCACTCTCGCAGTGAGAGTGCCAAGCATCGCAAAGCACCAGTCCGACGGGCGCCGGGAGCACCGGCTGGAGGGTCGGTCGGGTCGCAGCGGTGCCTCCACAGAGGTTCCAGGGACGTCGTTCGGCCCCCAACCCGGCCGGCGCGCGACGACCCAAGACTCGATGCCCCGCGGCCGGCCCTGGCCGTCACAGGAGGAATGCACGTTGGCCAAAGCCACTGCCATCACGACGAAGCTCCGCCCGCTGGGTGACCGCGTCGTCATCAAGCCCAGTGCCCGCGAGGAGATGACCAAGAGCGGCATCGTCCTCCCCGACACCGTCAAGGAGAAGCCCCAGGAGGGCACCATCATCGCCGCCGGCCCGGGGAAGGTCCTCGATGACGGCAAGCGCGAGACGATGGACGTCAAGGCGGGCGACAAGGTCCTTTACGCCAAGTACGCGGGGACCGAGTTCAAGATCGACGGCGACGAGCTGTTGATCGTCAGCCAGAAAGACATCCTGGCCGTCGTCGCGGACTGACCGCGCACCCGACTGCCATCCCATCCGACAACACCCGTTCCTGGAGGACACCCGATTGGCTAAGCAACTCATCTTTGACGAGACCGCTCGTCGTTCACTCAAGCGCGGCATCGATCGCCTCGCAGATGCCGTCAAGGTCACCATCGGTCCGAAGGGCCGCAACGTGGTCCTCGACAAGAAGTTCGGCTCGCCGACCATCACCAACGACGGCGTGACGATCGCCCGCGACATCGAGCTCGACGATCCGTTCGAGAACATGGGCGCCCAGCTGCTCAAGGAAGTCGCGACCAAGACCGACGACGTCGCCGGCGACGGGACGACCACCGCGGTCGTGCTTGGCCAGGCGATGGTGAGCGAGGGCCTGCGGGTCGTCACCGCCGGCGCCAATCCGATGGTCGTCAAGCGTGGCATCGAGGCCGCGGTCGACGCGGTCGTGGCCGAGATCAAGAAGCAGTCCCGCCCGGTCGATAACCGCGAGCAGATCGCGGCCGTCGCCGCCATCAGCGCCGCTGATCCCGAAGTCGGCGAGATCATCGCCGAGGTGATGGACAAGGTCGGCAAGGACGGCGTCATCACCGTCGAAGAGGGCCAGAGCCTCGGCCTCGAGAAGGAATACACCGAGGGGATGCAGTTCGATCGCGGCTACATCTCGGCCTACTTCGTGACCAACCCCGATCGCATGGAAGCGGTCCTCGACAACCCGCTCATCCTGATCACGGACAAGAAGATCTCGGCCGTCGCGGACCTGCTCCCGGCGCTCGAGAAGGCGGTCCAGCAGGGCAAGCCCACGCTGATCATCGCCGAGGACGTCGATGGCGAGGCCCTGGCCACGCTCGTCGTCAACAAGCTCCGCGGCACCGTCCAGGTCCTCGCCGTCAAGGCGCCGGGCTTCGGCGATCGCCGCAAGGAGATGCTGCGCGACATCGCGGTCCTGACCGGCGGCACCGTCATCAGCGAGGAGATCGGGCGCAAGCTCGACTCGGTCGCGTTCGAGGACTTCGGCTCGGCCCGTCGCGTCGTCGCGACCAAGGACGACACGACGATCATCGACGGCGACGGGAAGCCCGACCAGATCAAGGCCCGGATGAGCCAGATCAAGGCCCAGATCGAGGACACCACCAGCGACTACGACAAGGAGAAGCTCCAGGAACGCCTGGCCAAGCTGTCCGGCGGCGTCGCGGTCATCAAGGTCGGCGCGGCCACCGAGGTCGAGCTCAAGGAGAAGAAGCACCGCATCGAGGATGCGCTCTCGACGACCCGTGCGGCCGTCGAAGAGGGCCTCGTCGCCGGCGGCGGCACCACCCTCCTGCAGGCGATCCCGGTGCTTGACTCGATCAAGCTCCAGGGTGACGCGCAGATCGGCGTCGACATCGTGCGCAAGGCCCTCGAGGCCCCCGCTCGCCAGATCGCCGACAACGCCGGCGCGCATGGCGAAGTGGTCGTCGAGCACGTCAAGACGCTCAAGGCGGGCCACGGGTACGACGCCCTCAACGGCGAGTACGGCGACCTCTTCAAGAAGGGGATCGTCGACGCCGCCAAGGTGACCCGCTCGGCGCTGCAGAACGCGGCCTCCATCGCGGCCATGGTCCTGACGACGGAGACGTTGATCACGGACATGCCCGAGAAGGAGAAGGGCGGGAACGGCGGCGGCCACGAGCACGGCGGAGGGATGGACTTCTAGTCCGACTGCTTCCTCAGACGCAAGGGTCGAAGCCCCCGGCATCGCCGGGGGCTTCGCGATTCCCTGCGGTCTGGCCGGGGCCACGCGACTAATGTGGTCTCCGGCGCCGGTTGAGGGTCACTCCTGGGGACCGCCACCACCAGGATGCGTCCCGTTCAGGCCCTGTTGCACGGTAGCTCGAGCCGCCTGCGCGGTCGAAGCCTTCGCCCCGGCCGGAGGTCGCGTGCCCGCCTGGTAAGGGTCGCCTTCGAGGCGAAGCTGTGCCGCGCTGCCGACACCAGTGGAGACGGCGGTCGTTGAACGGGTTACGGCGGCGGGTGCCCGCGTGCCTGCCTGATACGGGTCGCCCTCGAGGCGGGACTGCGCCACACTGCTGCGGATCCCGGCGCCCAACCTGGCCGCACTCGCGTCGGCGCTACAGCCGGCCAGGACGGCCACGAGAACGGTAACGGCCGCCAGGCCTCCCAGCCCGCCGTTCCGAGCCATGCGATCGAACATCGGACTACCTCCTGCGTATTCCCTGCGCCGACCCCTGGTTCGAGGTCGTTAGCGACACGCTAGGAGCCCTCATCGCGGCTGCCATCGACAGGTCTCGGTATCCGGCGAAGGCCGGACCGTTCATTTCGCGCACGCGAGGCGGGCCCGGGTCTTTACGGCGGGCGGGGCGAGCGTGCTCGCCACGGTTGACAGGGTCCGTCCGTCACCCCGACCCTGTCGCTGGCCGTCGTACGGATAGCCCACCATCGAACGCCGTCCTCGAGGAACTTCATGATCCGCCGATCCCCAGCCGTTCTTGCGTTGCTCACCAGCCTCGCGATCCTGATCTCCGCGTGCAACGGCGTCGCCCCGGGTCCCGCCCTGACCGATCCGAAGGCGATCGTCACGGCGGCACTGAGCTCGACCGAGGCGTCGAAGAGCGTCCACATCGATATCGCGGTCACGGGCTCGGCGACCGTCGTCCTGCCGGGCAGCACCGTCAAGACCCCGGTCGATCTCAGCGGGACGACGGCCGCGGCCGATGTCGACCTCGCCGGTGGCGCGGCCCGGGCAACGTTCAAGGTCGCCTCGATCATCAGCGTCTCGGGCGAGTTCATCGCGGTCGCCGGCAAGGTCTACGCCAAGACGAGTCTGACCGGGCCGTTGTACGTCGAATCGGCGTCGAGCACCGCTCCGGTCGACCCCTCCAGGACGAAAGCGATGATCGAAACCCTCGGCCAACTCCTCCTGAAGGACGGCGTCAACCTCGTCAAGGGCGACGATGTCGCATGTGGCTCGAAGCAGTGCTACACCGTCACCGCGGACCTGACCGCGGCGCAGCTCGGCACGACGGGTTCGGCGGCCGCGACCGGCCTGCCGATCGACCTGACCGGCGCCACGCTCAACCTCGCGGTCCGGGTCGAGAAGGACCTGCCCTACCACCTCGCGGGCATCGCGGCGACGCTCACGGCCCCGGACGCCACCTCGATCAGGGCGGACCTGACGGCTTCGAAGTGGGACGAGCCGGTCTCGATCGCCGCTCCGCCGGCCGACCAGGTGAAGCCCGCTTCCTGACCGGATGCCGGCCGTCGTTCGGTCCGCATGAGAGTCGGGTGAGCGGCCCGACCTACAATGGCCGGGTGAGTCCCAACCGACGCCGCCGGACCGGCGACGCCACGCTCGACGACGCCGCGGCGACCGCAGCCGGGACCGTCTTCACCGACCTGTCGGGGGCGCCGGCGGCGGTCCCCGACGAGCCCGCCTGGATGCGCGACGCACCGATCGAGACGAAGGACCCGACCGCTCCGGCGAAACTACCCGATCCGGCAGCACGGGCCGCCGCGATCAAGGCCCGGGAGGAGCAGATCGTCCGGGCGCTCAACCCGGAGCAGGCGCGGGCCGTGACGACCACCGAGGGTCCGCTGCTCATCCTGGCCGGCGCGGGGTCGGGCAAGACGCGCGTCCTGGCCCACCGGATCGCGTACCTGGTCAGCATCAAGGACGTCGCCCCGTGGCGGATCCTTGCGGTCACCTTCACCAACCGGGCCGCCGCCGAACTGCGCGAGCGGATCATCAGCCTCGTCGGCGAGGGCGGACGCGACGTGGTCGCGGGCACGTTCCACTCGCTCGCGGCGCGGGTCCTCCGTGCCGACGGCGAGGCGATCGGGATCGGCCGCCGCTTCGTCATCTACGACACCGACGATCAGACGTCGTTGATGAAGCAGATCCTGCGCGAGGAGGACATGCCGCTCACCGGCGAGTTCCGGCCGAGCGTCGTCCTCGGTGCCATCAGCCGGTCCAAGAACGAGATGCTCGACCCGACCTTCCTGTCCGAGCACGCCGCGAACCACCGCGAACGAACGATCGCCCGCCTTGCGACGCGCTATCGCGAGCGCCTGCGCAAGGCCAACGCTCTCGATTTCGACGACCTCCTGCTCGAAGCCGTTCGACTGTTCGACGAGGCACCCGATGTCCTGGCCAAGTACCAGGAGCGTTGGCGCTACCTCCACGTCGACGAATACCAGGACACCAATCGCGCGCAGTATCTGTGGGTCCGCGCCCTCGCCCTCAAGCACCGCAACCTGTGCGTCGTCGGCGACGACGATCAGTCGATCTATTCGTGGCGCGGCGCCGACCTCCGAAACATCCTCGATTTCGAGCGCGACTGGCCCGACACCGCCGTCGTCAAGCTCGAGCAGAACTACCGCTCGACGCAGCTCATCCTCGATGCGGCCCATGCGGTCGTCTCGCGCAACAGCGCACGCAAGGAGAAGAAGCTCTGGACCGACAACGCGGGCGGGGTCCGGATCCAGCGCTTCGAGGCGTACAACGAGGAAGAGGAGGCCGAGTGGATCGCCCGCCAGGTCGAGGGCCTGGTCGGTGGACGCGGGACGGCCCTCACCCGACGCGCCGACGCCGAGGACGTGCGCTACCGGGCGCGCGACATCGCGGTCATGTACCGGATGAATGCCCAGTCCCGGGCCATCGAGGAATCGTTCCTCCGCTACGGGATCCGCTACCAGCTCGTCGGTGGGACGCGCTTCTATTCCCGGCGCGAGGTCAAGGACGCGCTGGCCTACCTGCGCGTTCTTCGTTCGGACACGGACAGTGTCAGCTTCGAGCGGATCATCAACGTCCCGGCGCGGGGCATCGGCGAGAAGACGATCGAGACGCTCCGCGCAGCTGCCGCCCGGGAGGACGGGACGACCTGGGGCGCCATCGAGGCGGCCGCCGCAGGGGACCTACAGGGCTTGGCGCCGCGGACCCGCAACGCGCTCGCCGAGTTCGCCGTGCTGATCCGGCGCCTGCGGGCCAGGGTGGGGCTGGTCGCGCTCCCCGAGCTGCTCGACGAGGCCCTGGAGGCGTCCGGTTACCGAGCGATGCTCGCCGACGGCTCCGAGGACGGCGAGGAGCGTTGGGCCAACCTGCTCGAATTGCGATCGGTGACGACGCGCTACGACGACCTGGCGCCCGACGACGCACTCGACCGACTGCTCGAAGAGACCGCCCTCGTCGCGGACCAGGACTCGTACGAAGGCGACGCCGACGCGGCGACCCTGATCACCCTCCACGCCGCCAAGGGCCTCGAATTCCCGGTCGTCTTCATCGCCGGGCTCGAGGAGGGTCTCTTCCCGCACAGTCGGGCGCTCGACGACGAAAAGGAGCTCGAGGAGGAACGCCGTCTCGCGTACGTCGGGATCACCCGGGCCAAGCAGCGACTCTTCCTCTCGCACGCGTGGCGTCGCGCGACCTGGGGGATGGGCCAGGCCTCCGTCCCGTCGCGGTTCCTGATGGAGATCCCGGCCGAGTTGATGGACGGGCCCCAGCTCGGTGGCTCGGACGATCGCGAGCTCGACCTCGACCTCGTCTTCGGGGCGCGTCGGACGAGTCGATTCGGGACGCCCGTCCGGGGCGGGGGAGCCGGCGCCGCCTTCCGGCAGGGGAGCGGGCGCCCGGGCGCGCCGCCGGCCGGTGAACCATTCCGGCCTGGGCGGGACCTGACCGCGAGGCGCGAGGCGTACACGGAGGGCGCGCCCTCCGGTTCGCTCGGGCGACCGGTCCGTGCCTGGGACGACGCTCTGGACCACACGGGCTCCTCCGCGAGCGCCGGTGCATCGTCCTCGACGAGGAAGCGTCCGATCATCCCGGGCGAGCGTCAGTTCCACGACGGCGACCGCGTCCGCCACGCTCGCTGGGGCGATGGCATCGTCGTCACCAGCAAGCTCACTCGCAGTGATGAAGAAGTGACCGTCGCGT
>DAIOXD010000007.1:0-17400 GCA_036758145.1 Candidatus Limnocylindrales bacterium | reverse complement strand
ATGTCGGGTGACGCGCTGACGGGCGCCGAATGGTACCGCAACGTCCGCGCGGGACCGCTCCGGGGCCGGGACGGTCAGAGCTGGAGCTGGGCGAGGTCGCGCGCCACAGGATGGGCCTGGAGCCACTCGATCGTGTGACGCAGACCGTCCTCGAGCGAGGTCGTCGCCTCCCAGCCGAGCAGCCCGCGCGCCCGCGCCGGGTCGCTCTGGAGCGCCATCACCTCGCTCGCCGCCGGACGGAGGCGGGCCGGATCCTCGACCGTCGTCGCGTCGCTGCCGATCAGCCGGCAGGCCACGGCGAAGAGCTCGCCGATCGATTCACTTCGACCGGTCCCGAGCTGGATCGTCTCGCCCTCGATGCCGGGTGCCACGGCCGCGCGCACGAACCCGTCGACCGTGTCGCCGACGTAGGTGAGATCGCGACGCGGATCCAGCCGGCCGAGGCGAACGGTCCGCTGGCCGCCGAGCAGCTGCCGCAGCATTGTCGGCAGGACGGCGCGATCCGATTGCCGCGGACCGAACGTGTTGAACGGCCGGATGACGACGGCCGGCACGCCGTGGCTGGCGTGGAACGCCAGCGCGAGCTGGTCGCCGGCGACCTTCGATGCGGCGTAGGGCGACTGCGCCTGCATCGGGTGCCGCTCGGTGATCGGCAGGACCTCGGGCGTCCCGTAGACCTCGCTCGTCGACGTCTGGATGAAGCGCGCCACGCCGGCCCGTCGGGCGGCTTCCAGGGCATTCAGCGTGCCCCGCACGTTCGTGTCGACGAACGACTCGGCCGCGACGTAGGAGTACGGAATGGCGATGAGGGCCGCGAGGTGGAAGACGATCTCGACGCCCTCCGTCGCCGACTCGACGAATCGGGCGTCGCGGATGTCGCCGAGCCGGATATCGATCGCAGCGCGGGTCGCTGGATCGGCGTCGTCGAGCCAGCCCGCGGACCCGAACGAGTTGTAGAGGCAGAATGCGCGAACGTTCGCACCATCGGCCACGAGCCGTTCCACGAGATGGCTGCCGATGAAGCCGTCGGCCCCCGTGACGAGCACCGTCCGGCCGCGTACCGAGGCGGGCGAGGCAGCGCCGCCGCTGCGGTCGGGCCCGGGGGTTGCCATCGGCCGATGATATCGACAACGCGTGGCCCGACTCTGCCCGCCTGCTCGCGGACCTAGAATTCGGGCCATGCTGTCCGTCGCCGTCATTCCAGCGCGGGCTGGTTCTCGCGGGCTGCCGGGCAAGCACCTTCGGCTGCTGGGCGGGGTCCCGTTGATCGCCCACACGATCCGGGCGGCGATCGCGGCCCAGCGCGTCGATCGGGTGATCGTGTCCACGAACGACGAGGCGATCGCCCGGGTCGCGCGGGAGGCCGGCGCGGAGGTCCCGTTCCAGCGTCCCGACGAGCTCGCGGGGGACGCGACGCCAACGCTCCCGGTTATCCGCCATGCGGTCGAGTGGCTCGAGGCCCATGGCGCCGCGATCGACATCGTCGTGACCCTCCAGGCCACCTCGCCGCTGCGTGGACCGACCGAGATCGACGCGACGATCGCCCTGCTCGACGATCCCGCCGTTCGTTCGGCCGTCACGGTAACGCCGGTCGGGATGCCGAGCTCGATCCTCGGCACGGTCCTCGAGGGCCGCTTCCGGGCGTTCCCCGCGGCGCCCGATCCGCGGCGCCAGGCGGCTCCGGCGACGGTCCGGCTGACCGGCGCTGTCTACGTCACGCGGCGGGACCTGCTGGCGGAAGGGCGGCTGCTCGACGATGTGCCGGCGGCATTGCTCGTCGAAGGGCCCTCGGCGATCGACGTCGACGACGCGACCGACCTGGCCGCGGCGCGGCGACATCTCCGCGGCTCGCGGGGCGTACCGGCATGACTCAGGCGACCGATCGCCTCGTGATCGTCGGCGCGGGCGATCACGGACGGGTCGTGCTGGACCTGTTCCGGGCGCTCGGAGAGGAGCCGGCCGGGTTCGTCGAGGCGCATCCCCGGCCCGACGACGGCGATCGGGTCGTCGACGGCCTCGCGGTCATCGGCGATCTCGAGTCGCGGCTCGACTGGCAGGCTGGCTCTCCGACGTTCGTCGTCGCGCTCGGCGACAACCGGGCGCGTCGCGAGGCGTTCGAACGCTGTCTCGCGCTGGGGCTGCGGCCGGCGATGGCGATCCATCCGTCCGTGGTGCTGCTCGGTGGCGCGACGGTCGCCCCGGGGGCCTCGGTCTGCGCCGGGGCCATCATCGGCGTCGGGGCATCCGTCGGTTCGAACTCGATCGTCAACACCGGCGCGAGCCTCGACCACGACAACCGGATCGGCGCCCACGTCCACATCGCTCCGGGGGCCCACCTGGCCGGTCGCGTGGTCGTCGACGACGGTGCCTTCGTCGGGATCGGAGCATCCGTCCGCGACGGCGTCCGGATCGGGGCGTGGGCGCTGGTCGCCGGAGGGGCGATGGTCGTCGCCGACGTTCCCGCCGAGGCGCAGGTGGGCGGCGTGCCGGCGCGACCGATGCGGGACGCAGCTTCTGCGACGGCGCCGCGATGAGCACCGAGATGAGCCGGGCAGGCGAGCGCGAGGCCGTCCTGGCGCCGGCCGACATCGTCGCGGCGCTCGCCCGGGTGGCGACGCCCCCGGTGGCGCTCCACGAGCCCGAGTTCGCCGGCAATGAGTGGCAGTACGTGAAGGACTGCCTGGACAGCGGCTGGGTGTCGTACAAGGGCGCCTACGTGGAGCGCTTCGAGCGCGACCTCGCGGCGTTCATCGGAGCGAAGGCCGCGGTCGCTGTGGTCAACGGCACCGCCGCGCTCCACGCTTGCCTGATCCTCGCCGGCGTCCAGCCCGGCGACGAGGTGATCCTGCCGTCCCTGACGTTCGTGGCCACGGCGAACGCGGTCACCTTCGCCGGGGCGATCACCCACTTCGTCGACGTCGAGGCGTCGACGCTGGGCATCGATCCCGTGCGCCTCGACGCGTATCTCGGCGACATCCTGGAGCGGCGCGGCGATCACGCCGTGAACCGCCTCACGGGTCGGCGCATCGGGGCGGTCATGCCGATGCACACGTTCGGCCACCCGGTGGATCTCGACCTGATCCTCGAGGTCTGCGAGCGGCACGGGATCCCGCTCGTCGAGGATGCCGCCGAATCGCTCGGCTCCTTCTACAAAGGCCGCCATACGGGGAATCACGGGCTGGTTTCGGGCTTGAGCTTCAACGGCAACAAGATCGCCACGACGGGTGGCGGCGGGGCGATCGTGACGAACGATCCGGCGATCGCCGAGCGCGCCCGGCACATCACGACGACCGCCAAGCTGCCCCATCGCTGGGAGTTCGTCCACGACGAGATCGGGTTCAACTACCGGCTGCCGAACCTGAACGCGGCGCTCGGTTGCGCCCAGCTCGAGGAGCTCGACGGCTTCCTCGCCGACAAGCGCCACCTCGCGGATCGCTATGCCGAGGCCTTTGCCGGCTTGGCCGGCGTCGAGCTCGTCCGCGAGCCCGAGTTCGCGCGGAGCAACTACTGGCTGAACGCGATCCTGCTGGATCCCGAACATGCCGCCCTTCGCGATCCGATCCTCGCGGCCACCAACGATGCCGGGTTCATGACCCGGCCGGTCTGGCGCCTGATTCACCGGCTGCCGATGTACGCCGCTGCGCCGCGGATGGACCTGCCCGTCTCGGAGAGCATCGAGGCTCGCCTCATCAACATCCCGAGCAGCGCGCGCCTCGGCCGAGCGGACCATCGCTAGCCCCATGCCGACGCGGCTGCTGGCGGTCACGGGGACCCGGGCCGAGTACGGGCTGGTGCGTCCGATCCTGCAGGCGCTGAACGCGGATCCGGCATTCGAGGTGGGCCTCATCGTGACCGGGACGCATCTCGCCGACGCATTCGGACGGACGGTCGAGGCCATCGAGGCGGACGGGCTCCCAATCACGGCGCGCATCGACATCCTCGAGGAGGCTGACGACACCGGCGTCGGCGTGGCGCGTGCCGTGGGCCGGGCGATCCCGGCCATCGCCGAGGCGTTCGAGCGATTCGGGCCCGACCTCGTGCTCCTCGTCGGCGACCGCTTCGAGCAGCTCGCGGCGGCCCAGGCGGCGCTGTTCCTTCGCCTGCCGATCGTGCACCTGTTCGGGGGCGACATCACGGAGGGCGCATTCGACGACTCGATGCGCCACGCGATCACGAAGCTGGCACACGTCCATCTCGTCTCGAACGAGGGTTCGGCGCGGGTCGTCCGCCAGCTCGGCGAGGATCCGGCCCGCGTCCACGTGGTCGGCAGTCCGGCGATCGACGAACTGGTCGGGCGGCTCCCGATCGATCGAGCGAGGGACCGGGCGGCCCTTGCCCGCGAGCTCGGAATCCGGTTCGGCGAGCCGAGCCTCCTCGTCACGTTTCACCCGGCCACGCTGGATCGCGAGGAACCGGTGGCGCAGCTCGACGAGATTCTCGGCGCGGTCGACACGTTCGGACCCGGGGCGGGGATCGTCGTCACGAAGGCCAATGCCGATCCGGGCGGGCGCGCCGTCAATGCCCGAATCGACGAGTGGGCGGCCGATCGGACCAACGTCCAGGTCTTCGATTCGCTCGGCAACGAGCGCTACCACGCGCTCCTGGGCGCGGTCGACGCCATGGTCGGCAATTCCTCGAGCGGCCTGTACGAGGCGCCGTCGCTCGGCGTGCCGACGGTGAACGTCGGCGATCGCCAGGCCGGCCGGCTGCGCGCGGCTTCCGTGATCGACGTCGCGCCCGAGGCGTCGGCCATTCGGGCCGGCATCGACCGGGCCCTCGCCGGGGACTGGTCGAAGACCGTCAACCCGTACGGCGACGGGCATGCGACCGAGCGGATCGTCGAGATCATCCGCTCGATCGCCGAGCCCGAGCGGCTCGTCCGAAAGCGTTTCCACGAGGTCGGCCCATGAGCGGGCGGACGTTCGTGATCGCCGAGGCCGGCGTCAACCACAACGGCCGGCTCGAGCTCGGGTTGAAGCTCGTCGATGCGGCCGCGGCGGCCGGTGCGGACGCCGTGAAGTTCCAGACCTTCCGGGCGGCGGACCTCGCGACCTCGACGGCGCCGAAGGCCGACTACCAGACGCGCACGACCGGCATCGAATCACAGCGCGACATGCTCGCTCGGCTCGAGCTCAGCGAGGCCGACCACCAGGCCCTCCAGGCTCGGGCAAGCGAGCGCGGGATCGAGTTCATGTCGAGCCCGTTCGACATTGCCTCCCTCGAGCTCCTCGTCCGGCTCGGCGTCCGACGCCTGAAGATCGGGTCGGGCGAGCTGACGAACGGGCCACTGCTCCTCGCCGCCGGGCGGAGCGGCCTGCCGGTGATCCTCTCCACCGGGATGGCCGCGCTCGACGAGATCGAGGCCGCGCTCGGCGTGTTCGCGTTCGCGATGACGACGTGGCCGGGCGATTCCGCGGCCCCGGCCGAGCTCTCGTTCAGGGACGCGTACGAGGGGCCCTCTGGGCGGGCTGCCCTGGCCGATCGCGTGAGCATCCTCCACTGCACGACGGAGTACCCTGCGCCGGTCGACGAGGTGAACCTGCTCGCGATCCCGGTCCTTGCCGAGTCCTTCCGGCTCCCGGTCGGGTACTCGGACCACACGGCCGGCACCGCGGTGGCCGTGGCCGCCGTGGCCGTCGGCGCGGTGATCATCGAGAAGCACCTCACCCTCGACCGCGGCCTGCCCGGGCCCGATCACCTCGCATCGATCGAGCCGGACGCGTTCGGAACGATGGTGGCGGAGATCCGCGAGGTCGAGCGGGCGCTCGGCGAGCGGCGGAAGGCGCCCGGCACGACGGAGCTCCGGAACGCTCCGATCGCCCGCAAGAGCCTCGTCGCGGCGACCGCGATCCAGGCCGGATTGCCCTTTACGGCCGAGAACCTCGCTGTGAAGCGGCCGGGCACCGGCCGCTCGCCGATGGACTACTGGGCGCTGCTCGGCACGCCCGCCACTCGCGACTACGCGGCCGACGAGCTCATCGACCCATGAGCGGGCCGCCCGATTGGCGATCCGCGGCACTGCCGCCCTCGGCGACGGTCCGCGATGCCATGCAGCGGCTCGACGCCGCGCGCACCCAGATCGTGCTCGTGGTCGACGCCGAGGATCGCCTCCTCGGGACCGTGACGGACGGCGACATTCGACGAGCGATCCTTCGCCAGGACGACCTCGGCGCGCCGGTGGCCCAGGTCATGAACGACCATCCCGTGACCGCGAGGAGCGGCGACTCTTCGTCGGCCCTCGCGGCTCGCATGCGCGACCGGCGTGTCCATCAGCTGCCGCTCCTCGGGCCCGACGACCGTGTCGTGGGGCTCGAGCTGCTCGATCGACTGACGGCCTCGCCGCGCCGGGAGAACGCGGCCGTCCTCATGGCCGGCGGCCTTGGAACCCGCCTCCGACCGCTGACGGACGCAACCCCGAAGCCGCTGCTCGACATCGGCGGCAAGCCACTTCTCGAGACGATCATCGGTTCCCTCGCGGCGCACGGCTTCCGGCGCCTGTACGTGTCGGTGAACTACCGGGCCGACCAGATCGAGGCCCACTTCGGCGACGGCGCCGACCGCGGGCTCGAGATCCACTATCTCCGCGAGGATGAGTTCCTCGGGACAGCCGGCGCGCTTTCGCTCCTGCCGGCCGCGCCGGAGGCGCCGCTGCTCGTGATGAACGGCGACATCCTGACCCGCCTCGATTTCGGCCAGCTCATGGACTTCCACACGGCCGAGGGCGCAGACCTGACGATGTGCATCCGCCAGATCTCGACGCGCGTCCCGTACGGCGTCGTGGACCTCGATGAGAACCGGGTCGTCGCCATCACCGAGAAGCCCGAGCAGCAGCACTTCGTCAACGCCGGGATCTACGTCCTCGCGCCGGCGGTCGTGGCAGGCATCGCCCACGGCCGCCATCTCGACATGACCGAGCTCGCCCAGGAGGTCGGGGCGCGCGGCGGGACCGTCGTCGCGTTTCCGATCCGCGAGTACTGGCTCGACGTCGGGCAGCCGGCCGATTACGAGCGGGCCCAACACGACTACCCGCGCGTCTTCTCTTGACGCAGATCCCAGGTGGCGGCAGCCAACCCGGATGGCACTTCGCTCCACGGCTATATTCGGCAGGCGGGTGCCAGCCCGTTGACGGGCAACCATCGGGAGGCTGATTGACTCCGGACAGGTCGGCGCCGTTCCGTGTCACGCGACTCGGCCGCCGGCTGGTCATCGCACTCGCCGCCGGCGGCCTCGTCTTCATCGTTGGGGCGCTCGCCCCCGGGCTCCCCGGCTGGGGCCCGTTGCTCGGACAGAACGACGTCGCGTGGGCGCCGGTGGTCGCCATCGGCCTGTGGCTGCTTGTTGCCTCCGCGGTCGGCATTGGGCTGGGCTTTGGGCGATCCGACGACTCGGGCGGCTCCAGTGGGCTCGTCGACCTGGGCGTTGCCGTTGGGGTGCCCGTCGCCATCGGAGCGCTGGCAATCGCATGGAAGCTGGGCCAGTCGAGCGGGTCGGCGTCAGCGACGTCGCCCCGTCTCCTCGCCATCATCGGCGGAGCGGCGGCGACCGCGGTGATCCTGCCGATCCTCGTGTGGGTCACACAACGATGGCGGGCCGAGCCAGTCTCCTCCCCGCTCGTTTCCTCCCGGGTGGAGCTGGTCGTCGTCGGCCTCGTCGTGCTCGTGTTCGGGGTGACCGTCGGTCTCGGGATCCTCCAGAACGCGACGTTCTCCTGGGACGAATCCGTCTATGCCCTCATTGCTCGCAGCTGGCTTTTCGGCACGCCGACGAGCGGATGGGGTCCGTATCGACCACCCATCCTGTCCTTCCTAGCGACGGTGCCCATGCTGCTGACCCGTCACGAGGCAGCGTTTCGGGCCATCACGCTTCTGTTCGGCTGCCTATGTGTCGGCGCGGTCTGGCTGCTCGGACGACGTCTGCGGGGCGCCCTCGCGGGCCTCCTCGCGGCGGCAGTCGTCGCGGTCGCGCAGCCGGTCCAGATCCAGGCGGGGCTCTTCCTCGACGACGTGCCATCGGCGGCCATGGTCATCCTGTTCCTGTGGGCGCTCTGGTGGGTCATGGAACGCCCGCCAGGCGGCTGGGCCATGCTCTGGCTCGCGCCGATCGCCGCCCTGGCGTTCTACCTTCGCTACGGGTCTGCCGTCGTGATCGCGTTGATCGCGATCACGGCCCTGGTGCTCTGGCGGCGCCGGATCGCGGCCGAATGGCAGGCGGCCGCCGCGACGATCGCGCTTCTGGTGGCCCTCCTTATCCCGCACTTCGCCTACTCGACGATCGCGACCGGGACACCGTGGGGGATCCTGATCCAGGGCGACCAAGGGGCGCGATCGGCCTATCCAGGCGCCGCTTTCGGGCCGTACCTCGCCCTGCTCCCGTACGGCCTCATGGGTCCCCTCGCTGCCGTCGTGGCGGTCATCGGCCTGGTCGCTGGCACGGCGACCTTGGTGCGCGCATTCCGCCTTCGGCGGCTCGACGCGACGACCCGGGCCACGGCCTTGCTGCTGTTCCCGGCCGCCGGCTCGACCATCGTGCTCGGGATCGAGATCCATCCGGAGCCTCGATATCTCTTCCTTGCGATGATCCTCCTCATCGTCGCCGGGTCGATCAGCCTGGAGGAGCTCTGGGGAAGGCTCCGTGGCGCGCGAATCCCGATCGGCTGGATCGCCGCGGGGCTCGTGCTCCTTTTCATGGCGGGGAGCGTCGCCACGATCTCCGGCGCGGCCGCCGCGCGCGGCGTCGCCTCGGCCTGGCTCCGGAGCGGCGGCCGCCTCATCGATGCGAAGTCGTCGAGCGATTGCTCGGTGCTGGCGAGCGACGTCCCGCTGATCACGTGGTATTCGGGCTGCCGAACCGTGAGCTTCGGCGCGGCCACGGACGCCGATCGGGATCGCCTCCTGACCGGCCGGGATCGATGGCTCATCCTCCGGACCGATGGCAAGTTTCAGCCCTTGCCGGCCATCGTCGCCGCCTACGCCGCGCGAACACGCCCAAGCGCCCCGACCGCGCTCCATGATGCGCGCGGGCGAGTCCGGGCCCTGCTCTATCCGTTCCCCTGAATCAGCTTTCCTGGCGCCGCCGTGACAGAAGGAAATAGTCGCCCCGGAGCGGCACGATCCGGATCGATCGCGTCACCGCCGCGTCGAGCCGAACCACGCCGCCGCGGGCGATGACCTCATCGCGCATCGCCTCGGCCACCCGGCGGAAGTCGACGATCACGCTCGTCGGTGAGTGGTGCGTGGCGAGGCCCGTCGCGTGGGGCTCGATCTCTGGAGCTGCTCGGAACCGACGATTTCGAGGCCCGCGACGCCGTTCGCCCGCTCGCGCTCGAGGAGCCGGAGGGTCGTGGCGAGGCCGACCAGACCCGCTCCGATCACGATCACGCCCGAGGGAGCCCGTCGTAGTTGCCACCTCTCGATGCTAGCCAGGCTCGCCCGCACACTGCCGCCCCGGATGGAGCGCGTGGTAGCGTCAGCCGCTGATGGGCGCGTCGGCACGGCACCTATGAATCGGCGGGCCGCCGCGTGACCTTCGGAGCCCTGCTTCGCGGCTCCCTCCTCTACACGATCGGGAGCGTCGTCCCCCGGATCGGGGTCTTCCTGCTGCTCCCGATCTACACGCTCGGCATGGGCCCTGCGGACTTCGGGGTCTTCTCGCTCATGCTCTCGCTGGCGGGGCTCCTGACGATCCTCTACCGGCTCGGTCTCGACGGTGCGCTCCTGCGCTTCCACTTCGACGTCGGCAGCCGCCGGACAGCCGCCCTCTACTGGACGATGGCGGCGATCACGCTCGCGGCGGGGCTCGTCCTGAGCGTGGTGATCGGCACGGTGGCGGCACCGATCTTCAGCACCGTGTTCGCCGGCGTGGCCCTCGTCCCGTACGGCTGGCTTGCGATCGCCATCGCCCTGCTGACGGCATTCCAGTACGTGCCGACCACGTGGTTCAGGGCCGTCGAGAAGCCAGGCAGGGTCGTTGTCTTTGGGTTCCTCACGTTCGGTGCCGGGGCCGTCGTGACCCTGTGGCTCGTCCTCGGCCTGCATCTTGGTGCGGTCGGGGGCCTCCTGGGCCAGCTCGCCTCGGGAATCGTAGTCGTCGCGGTAACGATCGCGTTGCTGCGGCGACGACGTCCCATCGGTTTCGATCGGGACCTCGCCGAGGAAGGCCTCGGCTTCGGGCTGCCGCTGGTCCCGCACTCCATCGCCGGTTGGGTGCTCAACCTGTCGGACCGGTGGGTCATCGGCCTCACCCTCGTCGGGCTCGCCGCCGTGCAGGTCCAGCGAGCGATCGGCATCTACTCGCTCGGCTACCAGCTCGGCCAGGTCGTGGCCGTCGTCGCGATCGCCCTGAACACCGCCTGGGTGCCGTTCTTCTACCTTCGGGGCGAGCACGAGCGAGGGCCCGACCTCCTGCGAGAGATGACGACGCTCTCGGTCGGCGCGCTCGCGATCCTGACCGCGTTCGTCGGCGTCCTGGCCCCCGAGGTCGTGGCAGTGCTGGCCCCGAGATCGTGGGGCGCGGACGTCAGCGTTGCCGCGGCCGTCACGCCGCTGGTGGCGATGGCGTGCCTCGCCCAGGGCTTCTATTTCATGGTCGTCAGCCCGATCTTCCTGCAGCGACGAACCGCTCTCCTGCCGGTGTTCACCCTGGCAGCAGGCGCCCTCAACGTCGGCCTCAACATCCTCGTAATCCCGATCATTGGAGTGGTCGGAGCGGGCTGGTCGACGATCGCCGGGTACGTGGCCCTCTGCGCCGGGACGCTCTGGTATGCGGGTCGAGGCTATCCGCTGCGATTCGACGCGCCGCGCCTGGCGGCGCTGATCGGCATCGTCGCCGGAGCCATCGTCGTCGCTCGCTTGCTCACGCCAGAGGGCCTCATCCGTGCCGGTCTGGTGCACATCGCAATCGGCCTCGTGGCCGCCGGGCTCATCGCGTTCGTCGCAGCCCGGCCGTGGGGCCGGGCCCGGTTTCTCGTCTCGGCCACGGCGCCGCTCGTGCCGGCGAGCGCGCCCGCGCCGGCGAGTGTGCCCGTGCCTCCGGGGCGACCGGCCGGCAGCTAGCTGCCGGTACCCAGCGGCTCGACGACGGGATCTGGCTGCAGGGCGTCGATCGACGCCCCAGCTTCCTGTGTCGCGGGCTCGAGGCGGTCGTCCCGCTCGAGCGTCCGGGCGACCAGTGGGGCGGCGAGCAGCGAGCCGACGCCGACGAAGAGCCATAAGGCGAACGAGGTGGTGTTGCCCTCCAGGAGCATCTCCGTGCCGGAGTCAACCGCGAGAAGGACCGTGGCTGCCGCGATCGCCGCAAGCAGGACCCGCCGCGGGCCGGTCGACCCACGGACGGCCTTGAGCATCTCGATGACAGCCCAGCCCAGCATGCCGAGCAGGAGGATCCCGCCGACGATCCCGAACTCGACGAAGACATGGAGCCAGTAGTTGTCCACGGTGCGGCCGGTCGGCACGACGCCATCGGTGTACCGGGAGTAGAGCGGGGATCCGATGTCGGCGGCGACCCCGCCGCCATACGTGCCGGGTCCGCTGCCGACGACCGGATGGTCCTGCAGGATCGGCAGCCCGTTTTGGATGAACTTGAGCCGCAGGTCTCGGCCCGAGGCGATCGCGTCGATGCGCCCAAAGGTTGCGTTGCCAAGATCCACCGACCACTGCGAGTTCGCCGGAAGGAGGATGCCCCGCGGCAGGGCGATCGCCAGCGCCAGCGCCGCCGCTCCGATCACCGCCGTCGTGACGAATGCGCGACGGTCGACGACGAGCCCGACGAGGGCGACCGCCACCGCGATCGCCAGCCAGGTCCCGCGCGAGAACGTGTAGACGAGGCTGATGCCAAGGATCAGCGCGGCCACGAGCGCCAGGGCCCGCCAGCGATTGCCGAGCTCGGGCCGGGCCACGGCGAAGGCGGCGAACGGGAGCGCGAGTGCCACGACCGCCCCGAGCATGTTCGGCTGGCCGATGAAGATCGAGCCCGGTCGAAGCCCCTCGCCGAAGCGGCCGGACCACGTCGTCAGGCCGAGGAAATTAGGGGTCAGGACGACCTGGCCGATCGCCAGGAGGCCGGCAACGACCGCCACCGAGACGAAGGCGACGGCGGCAATGGCGGCGGCCTTCTTATCGAAGCCGATGACCCGCGCGAGGAAGAACAGGACGAACGCATCGACCGTGAAGAGCGTTCCGAGGCTTGCGGTCTCGACGCTCACGTGATTGATGACGGTCGACACCGCCGCGACGACGACGAAGGCCGCCATGAGGGCCGTCATCGGATGACGAATCGCTGGCACCAGACGCCCGCTTCGGCGGCCATGAACCAGGATCGCGACCGCGACGATCACCAGGAGCCCTTCCGACAGCGCGTTCCCGTAGCGCTGCAGGCTGTCCGGCACCGTCTGGCGAACCACGTACCGATCCACGAGGGGCGCCAGGATCATGAGGACGAGCATCGCCCGCGGCGCCCGGAATGAGACGTACGCGAAGACGACGAGGAGGATCCCGGCCATCGCGATGAAGCCGATCGTCGAGATGCGGGCCGCCACGACCGCCCCCAGTGCGGCAAGGAGAAGCGCCCCCCAGAGTCGGATGGCCTCCCGGGAGATGGCTACGCCGCTCACGAGCGAGAGGGTGGTCCGGGTGGACATGGCGGCGAGTATAGGGTCTCGGTCCTCCGTGCCGGCTCTCACCGACCGCGGGCGGCGTTGCGGCGACGGGTCGACCCGGGTCGCGACCGGTGTCGTGCGCTGCGACGGCGGGCGCGCCGGCGTCAGGCCGGAAGCTCGGCCGCGGTTGGAATCGGTACCCGAAACAGGGGCCGAAGCCGCCAGGCGCACCAGGCGGCCGAGGCCATCGCGGCGACGACGAGCGCGGCAACCGTCGCCGGCCCGAGGACCCGGGGGAAAAGCGATGGGCCGATCGCACCGGCGCGCATCAGCACAGAGAGGAGCGTCACCGCGAACACGGCGCTCAACATGGCGTACGGGACGCGCAGCGACGGGTAGAGGCCGGCGAGAGGGGTCAGAAGAACGATGGCGCCGAACAGGTACCGCTCGTGCACGCGCGTCGGGAGGAAGTACAGCGCCAGGGCAATCAGGAAGCCGACGGCCAGCAGGGCGACGAGGTCGTGCCGAATTCGCAGCAACGAGAGCGCCAGGACGACCCCGACCGCGAGGAGGATGGCGCCGACGTAGAACCACTGAACGTCGTGCCGGGGAAAGGCCAGGAACAAGGCCCACGGGTTGAAGGCATTCAACGATCCGTACGGGAACTCGGCAACGAACTTGCGGATGATGCTGAGGTACTGGAGTGGGCCCAGCCCGAGCGGGACCATGATCGCTGCGCAGGCCATCGCGGCGGCGACCGCGGCAACGACCAAGCGCCGAATCCCATCCCGTTCCCGCATGGTGGCTCCGAGAATGACGCCCAGGACGAGGGCCGCGATACCGAACTGCGTCTTCATGAGCCCGGCCAGGACGGCCAGGACCGCTGCAAGGCCGACCCGGCCCTTCCCGGCGGCGAAGAGGCTCCCGAGCATCGGCAGGGCCCCGAGGGCATCGAGCTGTCCCCAGAGGGGTCCGCTCACGATGATCGCCGGATTGAGCAGGTACAGGCTCGCCCCCCACAGGCCCTGCCGCTCCGTCCCCGCGGTCCGACCGATCCAGTACAGGACGACCCCGATCCCGATGTCGAACGGAATAGACAGTACTCGAATGGCCGTGCGCAGCTGGCCGTCATCGAACGCGGTCCCGAGCGGCCAGAGCGCGTACAGCACCGGCGGATAGTTCGCTGTTCCGCCGGACGCGTAGTACCCGCTGATTCCGGACTTCGCGACGTCCTCCGCCCACTTCGACAACGCCGGCAGGTCGGAGGGGTGGCCGGGTCCCGTGATCGCCGCCAGCCGAAGCGCGGTCCCGATGGCGAGAATCGCGAGGAGCGGCGCCACCCGCCTGAGGCGCGAGCCCACCGTTGTCCCGGCGTCGGTCACGACGGCATCCCGCCGCGCCCGCTCATCGACAGGATCAGCTGCGCCGCCCGCTCCGAGGATCGACCGTCGAGCGGTCCCAGGTGCTGCGTCAGCGCGGCGGCGGCGCGACCGAGGGTCGCCTCGCGGAATCCCGGATCGAGCAGGGCCCGGGCCGCGTCAGCGGCGGCGGTGGCGGTGAAGACGCCGATGGCGAGGCCTTCGGCGGCATACGAGACCGGCGAGACGTGCTCGGGGTCGACCATGATCGAGGGCACCCGCCGCAGCGCAGCCTCGAACACGCTGTTGGACCAGCCCGTCACGAGGAGCCAGGCGCCGTCGATCAGCGCATGGAGGCCCTGCGCGTGCTCCACCCGAACCGTGACGCCGGGTGGGTCCGCGGACCCGGCGACGATTCCTTCGATGAGCCCTCTGGGCTGCAGGGGATGCGGCACCACGACGACCTCGGCAGGCGCCACGGCAGCTGCGGCGGCGAGCGCGGCCCGATAGCAGGCCTCGAGCCCGGCCGTCGTCATCAAACCCTGCAGGTACTGCGCCGCGACCAGGATCCGGCGGGGAGACGCGGCGATCATGGATTCGGCGGGCGGTGCGGGACGGAGCACGAGCCCATCGAAATGGGGTGCGCCGATCTGGATGATCCGGCCCGGATCAATGCCGGCCGCCTGCAGCACATCCGCGGCCCGCGGCCCGAACACGGCGAACCGGTCGTAGTCGGCGCCGGCAATCGCGACGGCGACGGCCGCCTCAGCGTGGGGCAGGTTCAGGCTCGGAACCCCGCGGGCGCGGGCCACCGCCGGAATGATCCGCGACCAGGTGCCGACTTCGTCGAAGGCGACAAGCAGCGACGGGTGCCAGCGACGGACCAGCGACTCGAGGGCTGCCGTCCCGAGCGCGATCCTCGGCAGCTCGCGACTCGCGATCGCGTCGAGCATGCTCTCGTGCGGCCCGGCGAACGTCGATCCACGACCGTTGCGGGCCGACGCCAGCGAGGCGCCGAGGCGCGCCACGTAGCGGGCCACGCCGGGCATGACCCGCGGGTCCAGCAGGTCGGCGAGGCGAACGCTCCGCGGGCCGTCCGGCCCTGACTGGACGGCACGAGCCACGCGAGCGATCGCGAGGCTGCCGCCGCCAAGCTGCTCCAGCGCGGCCTCGATCGGCGCCAGGATCGACATCCGAGCCGGCTGCCGGATGATCGCCACGATCGGATCGGGCCCGACGTCGGGCAGCTGCCTTGGAACCATGGCAACCCCGAGAGCGCCCGCGACCGTCCCGAGGTCGATCGCCCGGCGGACGACCGCCGGGGTGCGAATGGGCCGCGGGTCGAAGCCGTCGCGGAGGGCGAAGAAGAGCTGCTGCTCGAGGGCCGGGGCGAGGTTGACGCCATCCAGCTCGAGGGCCGCAGGCGCGCGGGCGAGGAGGTCGCGCACCAGATCGCCGGCCGCCACGCGAGCCTCGTCCGGCGCGAGGCGATCGGTGGGCATCGCCGGCATTCTCGCACGTTGACCGACCAGATCCCGGAGCGGCGCTATGCTGCCGGTCGATGCCAACCCTCAACAGCCGGATGGGCAGCTGGGACCTCGACGCGGTCCAGGAATGGTCCAAACGGGAGCTCGTGATCCGCGCCCCGATCGAGCCGATCGTCCATCCCGACACGATCGTCGCCACGATCGGAAGCTGCTTCGCCGAGGAGCTCGCCGACATGTTGGGCGAGGTCGGCGTTCGCGGCTCAATGCACCCGGGCGGCCTGTTCTACTCGACAGCCACGATCCGCCAAGAGCTCGAGCGGATCGGCGGCGGCTGGCCGGAGCGCTCGGCCGAGCCCCCGTGGAAGACCGCGAAGGGCCTGATCGATCCGTTCCGCGATTACCGGACGACGTACACGGACGACGCGGAGCTCCTCGAGGCCCAGGCGAAGGCGGATGCCGCCGCCGATTCGACGTTCCGCGGCGCGGGGGTCGTGGTCGTCACCCTCGGGCTGATCGAGACCTGGCGCAGCGCGACCACCGGCAACACCTTCCGCCAGATCCCGCACCCGGAGGTCTTCCCCGGCCTCGGCGCCCGCTTCCACCGCCTCACCGTCGCCGAGATGCTCGACGACCTCGAGCGGATCCGGGCGTTCATCCGGGACGGCCTCGGCGCGGAGATGGTCGTGACGACGTCGCCGGTGCCTCTGCACGCCACGTTCACGCCGCACGACGTGCGGGTCGCGAACGTCGAATCGAAGAGCCGCATCCGCTCGGCCGTCTCGGAGTTCGTCGAGCGCCACCCCGACGTTCACTACTTCCACTCGTACGAGATGGTTGTCACGGCAGAGCGCCAGAGCGATTACTACCGCGAGGACGGGCGCCACGTCCATCGGCACGCCGTGCGGTACATCATCTCGGAGTTCCTGCGGCTGTTCGCCGATCCGTCGCTGCACCTGCAGGACGTGGACAGCTCATGGCTGACGCCGATCGAGAAGACCGCGCCGACCGCGCCCGCGCCGATCACACAGCGCGTCGTCCGCCGCGTCCGCCGCGAGCTCGCCAAGCGCAGCTGACGGCGCCTCGTGGCGGACGGCCTGCTGGCTCGGGCGCCTCGCGCTGCCGGTTCAGCCTCGCCGGTGCGACGCGAGGTCGTCGATCAGGGCCGCATAGCGATCCGCCTCGCGACCCCAGCTCATCTGTGCGACCTGCTCCATCAACCGCGCGACGCGCGCCTCCCGATCGGCGGCGTCATCAGCGAGGTGGACGATCGCCGCGGCCATCGCTGCGCCGTCGCCCGACGGGTACGTGATCACGCTCTCGGTGCCGAAGGTCTGCTCGACGAGCGGCAGCCAGCTCGCGACGACGGGCTTGCCCATCGCGCCGTACTCGAAGATCTTCGTGGACAGCGTCGAGTCGGTGTAGACATCGCGGCGGGTCGGCGCGATGCCGATGTCGGACCCGGCGACGGCCGGAGGGACGGCTTCGAACGGCACGCGGCCGTGGAACGTCACCCGGTCCGCGACGCCGAGCGTCACCGCCTGCGCCCGAAGCGCGGCATCCAGGTCGCCACGGCCGTAGAGGTCCAGCTGCGGGTCGAGATCCGGCCGGTCGCGGACGATCGCGGCGAGGGCGTCGATGCCGACCTCGACCTCGTACGTCGGGGTGAGGGCGCCCGTGTAGATGATCCGCAGCCGGCCGTCCTCGCGGAACGCACGTCGCGGGTGTGGCACGGGATCGAATCGGGCGAGGTCGGGGCTGTTCGGGACGACGGTGAGCTTGCCACGGGGCACGATGCCGAGCCGGAGGAGCCGCCCTTCCATCATCGAGTTGACCGTGAGGACGCGATTCGCGGCGGTTGCGGAGATCCGCTCCTGGGCCCGGATCAGGGAGGGCAGCGGCCAGCGGGCAAGGCGCGGGAAGCGCATCGCGAAGAAGTCGGCCATCGCCTCGTGGAGATCGAGGA
>DAIOXD010000006.1:0-18964 GCA_036758145.1 Candidatus Limnocylindrales bacterium | reverse complement strand
ACGCGTACGATGGCCCGGTGACCGACACGAGCCCGCCGCCCGACGAGGCGCCGCCCCCGTCATCGTCGAGTCCGGGTGAGCGCCGGCTCGCCCATCCCCCATCGGATCGATATCGCGCCGCCGAGGCCCAGGCCGCGGCCGTGGCACCCGATCCCGGGGCGTCAGTGGCGCGCGGCGCCGCGATCTCGACCGTCGCCGCGATCGTCGGTGCGGTCGCGATCGTCGTCCTCGGTGGGGTCTTCGCCGTCACGGCCGGGCTCGTCGCCGTCGCCGGTGGCCTGGGCTGGGCGGTCGCGGCGGCGCTCGGCTATGGCGCGGGCGACCGTTTGGCACCGCGGCGAAGAGTGACCGCGGCCGTCGGACTGGCGATCGCCGCCGTCGCGCTCGGCCAACTCGGCCTGTGGCAGTACGCCCGGACCGAGGGCGGGGTGTTGCCACCGGTCGAATACCTGCTCGAGGTCTTCGGCCCCCTGGTCCCGCTCGAATTCGGCGCGGCGGCGCTCCTCGCCTGGCTCGCGGCCCGGTGAGCGACGAGATCGTCCTGCGGCGCCCGGTCGAGGCCGACCACCCGCGACTCGTCGGCCATATCGACGACTGGTGGGGCGGCCGGAACCTCCACCCCGTCTTCCTGCGGATGTGGTTCCGTCACTTCAGCGGGACCTCCTGGGTCGCCGTCGACCCGAGCGGCCGGCTCGTCGGGTTCCTCGTCGGCTTCATCAGCCCGGACCACCCGGATGAGGCCTATATCCACCTCGTCGCGACGAGCCCGAACCTTCGTCGGGTGGGTCTTGGGCGGAGGCTTTACGAACGCTTCTTCGAGGACGTGCGGGCTCGCGGGGTCCGCCGGGTCTCGGCCATCACGTGGCCGGGCAATCGTGTCTCGGTCGGGTTCCACCGAGCGATGGGGTTCTCGCCGTTCGACGGGCCGGGGACCCAGAACCTGTACGGCACGCCGGCATTCCCCGACTACGACGCCGAAGGTGACGATCGGGTCGTCTTCAGCCTGGACCTGTGATCGCCCACCGCGGTCGGCGGTCAGCGCTGCATCCGGTCGGGGCGGGGGGCGCGGGGCGCGTCGTGGTCGAGGTGCTCTTCAGCCCGGCGTCGAGCCTCGGCGAGCCGTTCGGTGAGGGCCGGATCGGCGGGGAGACCGGCGCGGTCGGGCGGACGGTCTGGCGCGCGACCCGCCGCCGTCCCCGTCGTATCGCCCAGCCCCGCGCCCCCCGACTCGCCGACGAATGGCATGCCCTGCCGCTCGACGGCATCGAGGCTCATCCGCAGGGCGGCCGTCTTCTGCTCGGCGACCTCGCGGACGTAGGCGGCCTCCTCGTCGGCCGTCATCGGGCGGCCCCGGACGATCCCCTTGGGCTTGCCGACCATCAGCCAGGCGAGGTGGTAGCGGTCCATGTTCCCCCAGGCCGTCGCAAGGAGGTCGTCCGAGCGCTTGAGCCACATCTGGAGCGAGGGGAGCGAGGGGTTCGCACGCAGTCGATCGCCTTCCTCGACGAGTTGCCGGGTCCCGGCGATCAGCTCGTCGCGGGTCACGTCGCCGTCCCGCCGATGATCAGCGCCTCGCGCTCGGCGCGCGCCCGACGCGTCCACGGTCCGGGCAACCCATCGCCGATCGGCGCACCCTCGAAGCGCGTGACCGGCAGGACCCCGGCCACGCTCGATGACAGGAACGCCTCATCGGCGGCAGCCAGGTCGGCCCGGGTGAGCCGCCCCTCGACCGGCCGGAGGCCGACCCCCGCGCCCCAGGCGAGAAGCCAGGAACGGGTCGTGCCGGGCAGGATCGCGCAGTCGAGGGCGGGCGTCGCGAGCTCCGTGACGCCAGTGTCATCGCCCTGCCCCGGGGCGCGGCGCACGAGGAAGAGATTGGCCGACGTCCCTTCCGAGAGGTGGCCATCGATGGTCAGGAAGAGCGCATCGTCGGCGCCGGCCCGGCGGGCCTCGAGCCGGGCGAAGACGTACTCGGCCCGAGAAGTCGTCTTGAGCGCGGCGAGCGGACTCGTCGGGTCACGCCGGACGGCCGAGGCGACGAGATGGAGCCCGCGCTCGAGGTGATCGGCGGGCGGGGGGACGACCGGCCAGGCCTGGATCGCGATGGTGGGCTGCACCACCTCGCCAGGCGGCAGGAGGCCGCGGCCTCGAAAGGGTCCCCGGGAGACCGTGACACGAACCGATGCGTCACCGCCGGGACCATCGAACCCCTGGGCTTCGAGCAGGACGGCGATCCCGGTCGCCAGTCGCGCGGCGATGTCCTCCGGGAGCCGGATCTCGAGGCCAGCGGCCGACCGGCGCAGGCGGTCCGTGTGCTCGGCCAGCTCGGTCGGCTGCCCGCCTCGCACGCGGAGCGTCTCGAAGACGCCATCGCCGAGCTGGAACCCGCGATCGAAGACCGACAGGTGGGCGCCATCGGCGGGCAGCAGCCGACCATCGATCCAGACATGACCGACGGGCCCGGCTCCGCTCACTCGACCTCCACCGCACCGATCGCCCCGAGCGGACCGTGCGCCTTCGCGACCGTCTCCTCCCATTCGGCCGCCGGGTCGCTCTTCCAGGTGATCCCGCCACCGACATGGAGCGTCAGCCGTCGTCCGTCGGCCACGAACGTCCGGATCACGATGCTGGTCTGCATCGCCCCGTCGGGCCCGATCCAGCCGATGGCGCCCGTGTAGGGGCCGCGCCGGACCGGCTCCAGGTGCTCGAGGATCTCCATCGCGCGGATCTTCGGGGCGCCCGTGATGGAGCCGCCCGGGAACGATGCGGCGAGCAGGTCGAACGCGTCGCGGCCCTCGGCGAGGACCCCGGTCACCGTGGAGACGAGGTGCTGGACCGTGGCCGTGCGCTCCAGGCGGCAGAGGCGCGGCACCCGAACGCTCCCCGGTCGGCAGACCCTCCCGAGGTCGTTGCGCAACACATCCACGATCATGACGTTCTCGGCGCGGTCCTTGGCGCTGGACAGGAGCTCGCGCGCGAGTGCGCGGTCGGATGCGGCGTCACGGCCGCGCGGCCGGGTCCCCTTGATCGGGTCGGTCTTGACGTTGCCCTCGGCATCGACCGAGAGGAACGGCTCGGGCGACGCGGAGAGCAGCGCCCGGGGACGACCGCTGAGCTGGCTCGGACCAAGGTCGAGGTAGGCCGAGAAGAGCGACGGGTCGCCGGTGCGCAGCCGACGGTAGAGGCCCCACGGGTCGGCGTCGAAGGGCGCCTCGAGTCGTCGGGTGAGGTTCGCCTGGTAGATGTCGCCTCGGGCGATGTGCTGGCGCACCCGCTCGACGCCGGTCTCGTAGGCGGGCCGGTCGAGACCGGATCGGAAGACGAGCGGCCCGGTCGGTGCCGGGTCGTCGGAGCGGCGCACGGGCGTCGTCAGGCGAGCGTGGACGTCGTCGAGCCGCCGCGCCAGGCGCCGCGCATCGCTGTCGAGCGCTCGGCCGCCCAGCCAGGCACGACCGGTCCGGCGATCCCAGGCCACGACCCAGTCATGGAGCGCGAGCCGGAGCGGTGGGAGATCCTGGTCGGCCGGCGCGATGGCGGGCAGGCGCTCCAGGACGGCACCGAGATCGTACCCAAGGAAGCCGACGAGTCCGCCAAGGAACGGCGGTGCGCCGGCGGGGATGATCGCCGTCCGCTCCAGGCGTCCGAGCAGGCGCCGGGCGACCGTGAACGGGTCGGGTCCAGCGGCCGGCGACTCGAGGACCGCGATCGGGTCCGCGGTCAGGTAGGTCCAGCGGGCGTTGCGGCCGGGCCGGGCGCTCTCGAGCAGGACGAGGCCGGGCAGGTCGCGGAAGGCCTCGGCGACATCGATGGCGCGCAGGCCCGCGATCCGGTCGGGCAACCGCCGGAGTCGGAGCGGCGCGCTGGACGGGGACCTCGGGATCATGGCCCGATGATACGGCCGGTAGCCGTCACGCCCTGTTGCGCCGGACGCCCCGGCCACGAGGGCCCGCTACGGTCGCGGGCCGGGGCAGGCGATGGGTCAGCCCGCCGTGACCGGCGCGGGCTTCTCGATCGGGACGCCGATCATGCTGCCGTATTCGGTCCACGAGCCGTCGTAGTTACGGACCCGGGCATAGCCAAGCAGTTCGTGCAGGACGAACCAGCTGTGGCTCGATCGCTCCCCGATCCGGCAGTAGGCGATGACGTCCTTGTCGGGCGTGATCCCCTTGGCCTCGTACAGGGTCGCGAGGTCTTCGGCGTCCTTGAACGTGCCGTCTTCCTTCACGGTCTGGGCCCACGGGATCGAGGCTGCACCGGGGATGTGACCAGCCCGCTGGGCGGTCTCGCTCATGCCCGGAGGCGCGATGATCTCGCCGTTGTACTCCGCCGGCGAGCGGACGTCGACGAGCGCGAGGTCCGGGTCACCGATACGGGGCAGGATGTCGTCGCGGAAGGCCCGCAGGCTGAAGTCGGGCTCGGGCAGCTGGTACCCGGTCGGCGCATACGAAGGAGCGTCGACGCTCAGCGCCAGGCCCTTGTCGAGCCAGAACTTGCGCCCGCCATTGAGGATGCGGACGTCCTTGTGCCCGTACAGCTTGAGCTGCCAGTAGGCCCAGGCCGCGAACCAGTTGTTGTTGTCGCCGTACAGGACGATCGTGGTGTCCGGCCCGATCCCCGAATCGGAGAGCAGCTTGCTGAAGTCCTCCCGGCCGGCGATGTCACGGCGGATCCCGTCGGCCAGCTGGCTCGTCCAGTTCCAGCCGACGGCGCCGGGCAGGTGGCTCTGCTCGTAGGCGGTGGTGTCGACGTCGACCTCGACGAATCGGACGCTCGGGTCGTCCAGGTGCGCGAGCGCCCATTCGCTGTCGACGAGCGCATTCTCGGTGGCGTAGGTGTGGTGACTCATGACGATGGATCTCCTGTGGGCTTGGCTTGACGGATCGTTCTTTGCGGGATGGTGTTCGCGGCTCCTGGGTCAGCCGCCCGACGTCGGTCGGTCGCGGCGGCTGAACTCGGCCAGCCGCTCGGTACACGAGGCGGCTTGGCGGTCGGCCTGGCGGACGATCCACGGGTCGACGCGGCTGGAATCCTCGATAGCGATCGTCGGGCCGAATGGCCCGTCCTCGACGACGATCCCCGAGCCGTTGCGATAGTCGGCCATCCAGTTCGACTGGAGCTGGAGGGCCACGTCGGCGACCACCGGGACCGTGAACAGCCAATCGAGGTAGGTCGCGTTCAGGCGATCGACCACGTCCGAGATCCGGATCGGCCTCCCGCGCTCCAATCGCGCAAGGAGATCGATCACCCGCAGGGTCGTGAACGGGTCGCCGGTCTCGGCGATCGTGGGTGGCACCAGGCTCGGATCGGGGAGCCCGACCGGGGCCGGGCGGAGCGGCCCGAGGCCGATGGTCGTGGTGGCAGTGTCGGTCATGCGGTCGGTCGTCTCCGACGGATCCATCAAGGGTCGCTGAGCGTAGCACCAGAGGCCGCCGACCACCACGGACGGTCGCCCGAGCCGGCGCGAACGAACCTTCACCCCCTCGATATCGCATCTCGCAGTGGTTGCGTCATGCTGCGCGATACCGAGCGAGCGCCCGGTGATGGGTTCGCGCTGTGCGGCTCATCCGGACGTCAGCCCGACACGAGTGCGATGACCACGACAGACCCCGAGCCGATCCCGACCGAACCGACCATGGATACCGAGCCACCGGCCGAGACGTACGTCGCGACTGGCACCTCCCTGGCCTCGGCGTCACCGGCAGCCGATCGACGACGCGGCTCGACGATCCGTCGCGCGGCCGTCCTGCTCGCCCTGGTGCTGGCGTTCAGCGTCGGGATCGGGGTCGGACGCCTGGGGCCTGCCGTAACGGGCATCCTCGGAACGGCGGCCCCGGCTCCCTCGGGCAGCGCGGGACCAACGGACTTCGGTCTGATCAAGGAAGCCTGGGACATCCTCCACACCAAGTATGTCGGCGCCGATCAGCTGAACGACACCGACCTCATCTACGGCGCGATCAAGGGGATGACCGACGCGGTCGGCGACACCGGTCACACGACCTTCCTGACACCCGCGGAACGCGTCCAGCGCTCGAACGACCTGTCGGGCAAGTACGTCGGGATCGGCGTGCGGATCGATGTCGCGAAGGATGGGCTGCCGCTCATCATCGGCGTCTTCGCCGGCAGCCCAGCGGAGAAGGCCGCACTGGTCGTGGGGGACGAGATCGTCGCGGTCGATGGGAAGGCGGCGGCCGGGCACACGACCGACGAGGTCGTGGGCTGGGTGCGGGGCGAGGCCGGCACGACGGTCAAGGTCACGGTCCGCCTTGGCCCCACGGGGCCCCAACGAGAGGTCTCGATGGTCCGCGCCGACGTCGCCGTGGCACCCGTCACCTGGACGCTCGTGCCGGGCACCAAGACCGCGCTCATCCGCCTCGACCAGTTCTCGCAGGGTGCGGCCGACGACCTCAAGGGCGTCCTCGCCGACGCTCGCAAGGCCGGCGTCGACCGGATCATCTTCGACCTGCGCGGCGACCCGGGGGGCTACGTCAACGAGGCCGACGCGGTCGCCAGCCAGTTCCTGAAGGACGGCACGGTCTTCATCGAGAAGGCCGCGGACGGCCACGAGACCACCCACCCGGTGATGTCCGGCGGGCTTGCCACCGACCTGCCCTTGGTCGTCCTGGTCGACGGCGGGACGGCCAGCTCTGCCGAGATCGTCTCGGGGGCGATCCAGGATGCCGGCCGGGCGCCGATCGTCGGGACCAAGACGTTCGGGACAGGGACCGTGCTCGGCGAGTTCCCCCTCTCGGATGGGTCAGCGCTGCGGGTCGGGACGGTCGAGTGGCTGACGCCCAAGGGCCGCGAGATCTGGCACCAGGGGATCAGCCCCGACGTGGTCGTCGAGCGCCCCAGCGACGTCGCACCGCAGACGCCGGACCAGGTCGCGAAGCTGACGCCGACCCAGGTCGCGTCGCTCGCCGATCCACAGCTGGCCCGGGCGCTCAAGCTCGTCGTCGCCGCGATCGCGCCCGGCGGCTGACCCGGGTCGACGCCGTCAGCCGGCCGTCGGTTCATCTGCGGTCGGTGCAGGGCGACTTCTTCTTGGGCATGCGCCCGAGCGTTCGGGAGGTGGGCTAGAGCAACTCGCCGTGCGCTGACGCCGTCGGCTCGCCCTCGCGGGGTCGGGGCTCCTCGCCCGGCGCATAGACCGGCTTCGCGCCGTTCGCTTCGGTCGAGCCCGGCTCGAGGACCGGGAGTGCCTCGCTCGCCGTCCCTTCGATGGCTCCGACGCCGAATGGGATCCACTTGGCGGGATCCTGGAGTCGGTGCGCCTCGGTGTTGCCGCGGGTGTGGATCTCGGCGAAGCCCTTGGGCTCGATCCACATCCGCTCGCCCTCCAGCAGGCCGAGGATCCCAGACTGTCCGGGCTCCGCGCGCCCGTCCTGGCAATACGTGCAGGCGGCCGAGTCGTGCTTCTGATACGTATCGGGCTCCTCGTAGGTCGTGATGTAGCCCTCGTAGTTGCGGAGCACGACCTTGTGGTCGCTGTACGAGATGAGGTAATTGGGCATGACCGGGATCTTGCCGCCGCCACCGGGCGCGTCGATCACGTAGGTCGGCACGGCATAGCCCGAGGTGTGGCCGCGCAGGCCTTCCATGATCTCGAGGCCCTTGCCGACCGGCGTCCGGAAATGCCCGGAACCCTCGACCAAGTCGCACTGGTAGAGGTAGTACGGCCGGATCCGATTGGCCACCAGCTTGTGGACGAGCGAGCGCTGGATGTGGACGCAGTCGTTGACCCCGGCCAGCAGGACGCTCTGGTTCCCGACCGGGAGGCCGGCCTTGGTCAACTTGTCGACCGCGCGACTGACCTCCGGCGTGATCTCGTTGGGGTGGTTGAAATGGAGATTGATCCAAAGCGGGTGGTACTTCTCGAGCATCTCGCATAGCTCGTCGTCGATCCGCTGCGGGAGGAAGACCGGCACGCGCGACCCGATCCGGATGATCTCGATGTGCGGGATCTCGCGCAGGCCCTTGAGGATCGACTCGAAGAGCTTCGGCGCGAGGGTGAGGCCGTCGCCACCCGAGATGAGGACGTCGCGGACCTGCGGGGTCCGGCGCAGGTACTCGAGCTGGGCCTCGTGGTCCTTGCGATTGAAGTTCTGGGTCGGGTCGCCGACGATCCGCGACCGCGTGCAGTACCGGCAGTAGCTCGCGCACTGGGTCGTGACCAGCATCAGGACCCGGTCCGGGTAGCGGTGGACCAGGCCCGGCACCGGGGAGTGGCGGTCTTCGGCCAGCGAGTCCTCCATCATCCCGGTGAAGGCACCGTGCTCGCGGGCGGTCGGGATGACCTGCAGCCGGATCGGGTCGTTCGGGTCCTTGGGGTCGATGAGGCTGAGGAAGTACGGTGTGATGTCGACCCGGAACTTCTCGGGCGCGGAGAGGCCCTCGCGCTCGTCGTCGGTCAGCTCCAGGATCCCCTCGATCTCCTCGAGGTCGTTCACCCGGTTGCTGAGCTGCCAGCGCCAGTCGTTCCACTGCGCGTCGGGGACGTCCTCCCAGCGCGGGGCACGTCGGCTGACCGCGGGCGCACCCGTCGGTCCGAGCGCGCGCGCGGGGTCGGCCAGGTTGACGAACGGCGCCTCGGCGGCAGTCCGGGCGGCGTCGTGGTGGGCGACCGCGGTCTTCATCTCCTCGGCGTCCAAGCGGGCGAGCCTCCGGGTCCGGATGTCATCCAAGCGTCGATGCTGGCCCGATTGCCAGCCTCCACGCATAAAGTCTATGCAGTCTGCATGTCCCGGCATCATAGCGCGAAGGTCCGGGGTGGGTCCACGGGCGGCACCATCAGCACGAGCTTGCCGACATGGCGCTTCGCCTCGAAGTCGCGCTGCGCCTCGGCGATCTGCGCCAGTGGATAGGTCGCGGCCACGATCGGGACCAGCTCGCCGCGCTCCAGGTAGCCGATCAGGTTCGGGAATACCTCGGCGTCCTGCGACGTGCAGCCAAGGAGCGTGAGGTCCTTGAGATAGAGGGTGCGCAGGTCGAGTTCGACGATCGGGCCCGCGATCGCGCCCGAGACCGCGTACCGGCCGCCCGGTCGGAGCACGGTCAGCAACCCCGGCCAATCCGGCCCGCCGACGAGGTCGATGACCACGTCGACGCTCTCGCGGCCGATCGCCGTCTCGAGATCCGCGCCGCGAGGGACCACGGATCCGGCTCCAAGCGCGCGGACCGCCTCAGCCTTGTTCTCGCCTGCGATCGCGATGACCTCCGCGCCACGCCGCCGCGCGAGCAGGACTGCCGCCGATCCCACGCCGCCGGAGGCTCCCGTGATCAGGACGCGTTCACCGGCACGGACCCCGGATCGGTGGAGCCGGTTCTCGGCGGTCGCGTACGAGCACGGGACGGCCGCGAGCTGAGCATCCGAAAGGTCGCATTCGACGCGGTAGGTGTCCGCCGACGGCGCGCTGACGAACTGGGCGAAGCCGCCGTCGAACTCGGAGCCGAGCCACGGGTCGCGGCCGTGGCGTCTGAGGGATCGAAGGCAGCCCTGGACGATCACCCGCTCGCCGATCCGCGCCTCGGGAACACCGTCGCCGACGGCGACGATCGTGCCGCAGACATCGGCCCCCTGGATCCGGGGGAACTCGATCCCGGCGCCCGCCCAGCTGCCGCCCGGATACCAACCGATGCGCGTGTTGATGTCGGTGTTGTTCACGCCGGCCGCTCGGACGGCGATGAGGACCCCGCCCGGCCCAGCCTGCGGTACCTGGACGTCCTCCCGGTAGACGAGTCGTTCCGGGCCGCCGTGTCCGAGCAGCAGCACTGCGTGCATGGTTTCGCGAGGCTGATCCACGGGCGCGGGCGTTACTCCCCGATCACCGCCCAGAGGAAGCCCATCATGATGAAGAAGCCACTGAACAGGGCGATCAGGCCGATCCCGCCATATGGTGAATTCGCGCCCTCGTGCGGGACGAGCTGGAGCCCGATCCCGAAGACGGCGGCCCAGACGATGAACAGGAAGAGGAACAGGAACTTCGCGTTGGGGCTGGTGATCTTGCGGACCCAGCGGGAGCCGCCTTCCGCGGTCATCGCAGAGCGGAGGATGATCCCGATCATCGTGATGACGATGATCGCCGACACGCCGAACGGGATCGGCTGCTGGAAGGCGATCAGGAAGAGCTGCACGCGGCGATGCTAGCAGACGGGCCGGACGCCCGGAACGGACTTCGCGGGTACGATTCGTGACGTGACCCCGTTCGACCGACTCGGGCGATTCGTGGTGCGCCGCGCCTGGTGGGTGGTCGCCGCCTGGACGGCGCTCCTCCTCGTCGCCATCCCGTTCGCGCCACAGGTCCCGGGCAGATTGAGCGCCGGCGGGTTCATCCTCGACGACCTCGAATCGGCGCGGGCCAAGTCGCTCCTCGAGACCGAGCTCGGCGCCCCGCCGTCCGCGCTCGTGATCGTCTTCTCGAGCCCGACGCTGAGCGCGGGGACGCCCGACTTCGAAGTCGCGGCGGCCGAGGCCGTCCGTGACATCCCGGCGGCGCCCGATGTGGTCCGGGTGGTCTCGCATCTCCTCTCCCCACGGCAGGTGTCGGCCGACCGCCACACCGCCTATGACGTCGTCTTCCTCGACCTCCCGCCCGATGATTCGCCGAAGGCGCTGCCGATCCTGCGCGAGCGCCTGCGGCCGGCACCCGGGCTCGACGTCGAGCTGGCCGGCGGACCGGCGTTCTACGGCGACGTCCAGACCGTCTCCGAGGCCGACCTGCGCCGCAGCGAGGTCATCTCGTTGCCGCTCGCGGCACTGGCGCTGCTCTTCGTCTTCGGTTCAGTGGTCGCGGCGGGCGTCCCGCTCATCGTCGGTGGCGCCGCGGTCATCGTCGCGCTGGCGGGCATCTTCGTCGTCGCGTCGCTGACGCCGATGAGCATCTTCGTGCTCAACCTCGCGACGCTCCTCGGGCTGGGCCTGGGCGTCGACTACTCCCTGCTCATGACCAGCCGGTTCCGCGAGGAGCTGGCGCTCCGCCCGGACGGCCCGGACCGCGTCCCGGAGGCCGTCCGGATCACCGTCGCGACCGCCGGACGGGCGGTCTTCTTCAGCGGCCTCACGGTCCTGCTGGGCCTGCTCGGGCTGGTCCTCTTCGAGTTCATGATCCTGCGCTCGGTCGGGATCGCCGGGGCGATCGTCGTCGGGCTCGCGGTCGCGTCCGCACTGACCCTGCTGCCCGCGGTCCTGACCATCGTGGGGACGCACATCGACCGTTTTGCCGTTCGGCGGGTCGCATCGAAGGCCGGCACGGAGGGCGCTTGGTCGCGCCTGGCCCGGCGGGTCATGGCCCATCCGATCGCGGTCATCATCCCAACCCTCGCGGTCATCCTGCTGCTTGGTTCGCCGTTCCTCCACGTTCGGTTCAACGCGCCGGACGCCTCGATCCTGCCGCCCGACGTGCCGTCGCGCGCCGCCTTCGACCGCCTGCAGGCCGACTTCGGCGAAGGCGAGTTCGCGCCGATCGTCATCGCCATCCGCACCGATGGGCAGGCCACGAACGCGACGAACCTCGCCGCGCTCTATGCCTACTCGCGCCGGCTCACGGCCGACCCGCGCATCACCCGGGTGGACAGCCTCGTGAACGTCGATCCGCGCCTCACCCTGGCCCAGTACACCCTCCTCTACGGCGACCCCAACGGGCCGCGCGACCGGTACGTCCAGGCGGCGCTGGCGGCCACCACGAAGGGCGACCTGACGGCGTTCACGATCACCACCCCGTACGGCCCGAACCGGGACGAGGGCAGGACGCTGGTCACCGACCTGCGCACGGCCGGGAGTCCGCTGGCGCCGCCGGCCGGCGTCACGATCCTGGTCGGTGGCGGGGCGGCGGACGTCGCGGATGTCGTCGATCGCGTTCGGGCGGACTTCCCGAGGACCGCGCTCTTCATCATCGTCTCGACCTATCTCGTGCTGTTCCTGCTGCTTCGCTCGGTCGTGCTGCCGGCCAAGGCGCTCGTGATGAACACGCTCTCGATCGTGGCCAGCTTCGGGGCGCTCGTCTGGATCTTCCAGGACGGCAACCTCTCGGCCCTCCTCGGGTTCCAGCCACTGGGGTTCGTCGAGACGACCCAGCCGGTCATCCTGTTCTGCGTCCTGTTCGGCTTGTCGATGGACTACGAGGTCTTCCTGCTCACGCGCATGAAGGAGGTCTGGGACCGGACGGGCGACAACGTCGAAGCGGTCGCGGGCGGGATGGAGCGCAGCGGCCGGATCGTGACGTCGGCGGCGCTGATCGTGGTCCTCGTCGCGGGCTCGTTCGCCTTTGCCGACATCGTCCTGATCAAGGCGCTCGGGATCGGGATGGCCGTCGCGGTGGCGCTCGACGCGACGATCATCCGGGCACTGCTCGTGCCGGCCACCATGCGTCTGCTCGGCCATTGGAACTGGTGGCTCCCGGCATCCATGGAACGGTTCCTGGCCGGCCGGCTTCCGGCGTCCGAGGCCGAGGTCGAGGCCGCCATCCGATGAAGCGTTCACGGCGCGCCCTCGTGCTCCTCACCCTGGCCCTGCTCCCGGCCGCGTGCACCGGGGCCGCGGCCGGCGCGCCGATCCTGGCCAACCCGACCCCGGTCCGGCCGATCTCTGCCTCCCCGACCGCACCGCCCGCGGCCATCGCCGACCCACTCCCCGTCGTCCTTCCACGCGACGACGGCCCGCACGACCGGCTGACCGAGTGGTGGTACTACACGGGTCACCTCAAAGCCACTGACGGCACCGGCTACGGCTTCGAGTTCGTCGTCTTCCGTGCCGAGCGCGGCCGCTTCCCCACCTCGTGGGTCTCGCACCTCGCGGTCACCGACGAAAGCGGGGCTCGCTTCCTCTACAGCCAGCGTCTCGAGGTCGGGCCGCAGGTCGACGGCTCGCCGCTCGGCCCGGACGGGAAACCGGTGGGCTTCCATCTTTCGCTCGTCGGGGCTGACCCGTCGCATCCGGAGACCTTCGGGCGTCCAGCCTGGACGATGGCCGGGATGAACGGGCACGACCATCTGACCGCGACGCTCGCCCCCGACGAGGCGGCAGCGGCCCACGTCCCGGCGGGTCTCGGCCTCGACCTGGTCCTGACAGCCACCAAGCCTCCGGCCCTCCACGGCGACGACGGCTGGATCGACTTCGGGCCGGCCGGCGGGTCGTACTACTACTCGCGGACCTCGATGACGGCGGCCGGCAGCCTGACCCTCGATGGGAAGACGCTCAGCGTCGACGGCGCCGCGTGGTTCGACCACCAATGGGGCGACTTCATCTCGGTCGGCGGCGGCGGGTGGGACTGGTTCGCGGTCAACCTCGCGGACGGAACGGACCTGACGCTCTCGCTCGTCCGCGACGCGGACGGGACCTACCCGCTCATCTACGGGACGGTCGTGGCCGCCGACGGCAGCGTGCGCCACCTCGCGCGCGACGCCTTCACGGTCGACGTCACGGGGCGATGGGTCAGCCCCGCGACCGGCGCCGACTACCCGGCCGGCTGGACCGTCAAGATCCCGGGCGATGGCCTGACGATCGACCTGCTACCCACCGTCGCCGACCAGGAACTCGACACCCGGGCGACGACGGGCGTCGTCTACTGGGAAGGCTCGCAGGTCGTCAGCGCAACCCGCAGCGGAGCTCACGTCGGAGGCGAGGGCTACGTGGAGTTGACCGGCTACGCCGCCTCGGCCACGCCCATACCCTGACCGCCCCGCGGCGGATCAGGGGGTTGCGACCGGGCTCGCGGCGGGCCTGCCCTTGGAGTCCGGCAGGGTGACGGGCGCCAGGTCGAGGTCGACCGTCGCCGCGATCGTCCGCGACGCCGCATCGACATCGCCGAGGCCCGCCAGTAGGGACATCATCTCCCTGCCGGCGCGACGATAGGCGAGGGCGTCGGTGAGCGAGGCCCGGAGCGCCATGGTTGCCGTGCCGGCCATCGACCCATAGAAGTCATCGACCCGGACCTCGACCGCGGCCGCTTCGGGCCACGGAGCCAGGCGGTCGACGAGGTCGCGACCGAGCGTGGCGTCCGCGGCCAGCGAGCGGAGGGCGCATCACTCGTTCCCCCGCCAGGCAGCCACCGCGGCCAGCGCCCAACCGACGACGATCGTCAGGCCGTAGGCGGCGCACCAGATGCAGATCGCCCCGATGACGAAGATCTCGAGGTAGGTGAGATAGGCGACCACGATCAGGCCGGCGAGCCCAAGGCCATACGCGGCGTACAGTCCGCGAAGTTCGACGCGGCGCCACCAGGTGAGGCAGACGGCGGCAAGCAGGACCGAGAAGCCCACGCCGAACAGGGCGACGGGCCAGCCGAGGACGGTCGCGTACTGACTTGCGGCCACGGTTTCGCAGCCCTTGACCGGCCCGCACGCGGGCGCCTCGCCGAGGAGCCGCGACCCCAGCAGGTACGAAGTGATCGCGAGACCGACCAGGGCGACGGCCGTCATGACCGCGCCGAACCGTCCGTGCGGCTCGCGCGAGATCAACCGCCTGTCGCCGCTGCGTCGATCAGCGCGGATAGCTCGGCGACGCTGCGCAGCCCGACGATCACCTTGCCGTTGACCACAAGGGTCGGGGTCGCGTGCACGCCTTGCGAGACGGCCTGCTGCGTCTCGGCGCGGACGTCCGCCTGGCGCTGGCCCGTGGCGATGCAGGCACGCCAGGTCGGGACGTCCAGCCCGGCCGATGTCGCGATCGCCGCCAGACGGTCGGCCGCGAAGGCGCCCTGGTTCTCGCCGCGCTGATTGCTGAATGCCCAGTCCTGGAACGGCCAATAGCGTCCCTGGTCGGCCGCGCACCGGGCACCGGCGCCAGCCTCGACCGATTCGTCATAGACCGCCCCGCTCTTGGCCCCCTGGAACGCAGCGTCGTGATGGACGATGCGGAGCGTGCCGGACGTCACGTACCTGGCGATGAGCGCCGGCTCCACCGTGCGGGCGAATTCGCCGCAGATCGGGCACTGGAAGTCGGACCACGCCTCGAGCGCGACGGGGGCGTCGGGCTTGCCGAGCGAACGGCCGATTGCGAGCTCGGTGGGGGTCACGGACGCCGGATGGACCAGCGTCGACGCAGCGAGCTGGGTCGGTGCGCCGCCGTTGAGGACGATGAGCGCGGCGATGACGACCAATCCCGCAACGCCGACCAGCAGCGTGATCGGCAGGATGGGCGAGCGGCCTCGAGACGGTAGGGCGGTTCGACGTCGAGTGGTCGCCGCTCCGTGGGCACGTTTGGTCCCGCGTCGCGGTCGAGCCGTTCGGGCGAGCGAAGGGGCATCTTGGCGGGCCACGGTCGCATGCTCCTGGATGCCGCCGTGCGGCGGCGACGTCCAGCATCTGCCGTGCGCCGGTCCAGGGAGAGGGCCGATCCGCCCCGAACGCCGGGCCGTTCGGCCTTTCGGTCGCCCGGTCGCCCGGTCGCCCGGTCGCCCGGTCGCTGAGACTGTGTCTCAGTCCTGTTACGCTTGCGCGATGACGGACGCTCGACCGATCGAGACCGCGCTGGATCAGGCCGGCTACCGGCTGACCGACGCGCGCCGGTCGCTGGCTCGCCTGATCGCGGACCGTGACGGCCATTTCACGGCGGCAGAGCTGGTCACCGCTGCTCGGGCTCGCCGCCCGGGCGTCGGTCGCGCGACCGTCTTTCGCACGCTGGAGGTCCTCGCCGAGCTCGGTATCGTCGAGCGCCTGGACCTGCCGAACGGCGAGCATGCCTACGTCGGCTGCGAGCCCAGCCACCACCACCACGTCGTCTGCTCACGGTGCGGTCGGACCAGCGAGGTCGATGACGCCGGCCTCCGCTCGATGACGGGGGCGGTCGAGCGCACGACCGGTTTTCGCGTGGACACCCACCGACTCGAACTGTTCGGCGTCTGTCCGGCGTGTCTCCTCGACGAGGGTGGACACCGGTGCCGGTGACGGCGTTCCTCGTCTCGGCAGCTGCCTTCCTCTCGGCCTTCCTCGGCGGGGCCGTCGCGCTGCGCGCCGTCGGCCGGGTCGGGATGATCATCGCGGTCGGCGCCGGGATCCGGATCGGGGCGGCGTTCTTCGACCTGATCCCTGAAGCATCGCACCTCGTCGGGGCCTCGCTCGACCAGGTGATGCTGGCGACCGCGTTCGGCTTCCTCGCCTTCTACGTCATCGAGAAGCTCACCACCGTCCACGTAGGTCACGAGGCGGCGGCCGAACTCGACCACGGGGAAGCCGCCCATCGACATGTCGGCGTGATCGGCGCGAGCGGCATGAGCATCCACAGCTTCCTCGATGGGGTCGCCCTCGCGGCCGGTCTCGTGGTCGGGGGTGGCCTCGGCCTGGTCATCGCCGCGGTCGTGGTCATCCATCGATTCAGCGACGGCATCTCGGTCGTCAGCCTGCTGATGGCCAGCCGCACGCCGATCCGGGAGGCGTACCGGTGGGTCGCCGTCGTCGCCGTCGCCCCGGTCCTGGGCGTGCTCCTCGGGCTGCTGGTCACGGTCCCCGACCAAGTCCTCGGCCTGATGCTGGCCGTCTTCGCGGGCTTCTTCCTGTACGTCGGCGCGGCCGAGTTGCTGCCGGAGGCGCATCGTTCGGACCGGTCACGCTGGGTCGTCCTTGCGACCCTCGGCGGCGTCGTCGCGATCTACGTCTTCTCGATGTGGGCAGGGGCTGTCGGCTGACCACTCGAGGTTGAAACCTTTTCGCCGGTCCGTGTCTCGATGAAGTAGGCGGATGCGCCGATCTTCGGGGGATACCGGATGACCGATCGAACCACGTCCTCGTCGCCGCCACACCGGGCGCGCCCGCCGTTCAGGTTGTCCGGCCGCGGGACCGTCGTCCTGCTGACGGTCCTCGCCATCGTCGCCGTCTACGCGACGGATCAGATCGCCCCTGCGACGTCCGACCCAAGACCAGCGCAAGCACGGGAGCCTCCGGGCACTGAGCGTGGAAAGTCGGCTCGACCGCGGCGCACCGGCCCGGGTCGAGGCTCGGGCGATGGGGTCGCCACTCCGGTTGCAGTTCGGCCGCGACCCGGCCGATGTGGTGGAGCTGACCCGACGCTGGGCGGACGTACTCGAAGAATTCGAGACCTCGGAGGAGGCGATGTCGCGATTCCGCGACACGAGCGAGGTGACCGACCTCAATCGCCGGGCCGGATCGGGAGCCATCTGTCGGCCATCCATCCGGCTTCGCCGGGCGTTGGCGGCCGCCGATCGGGCCTACCGAATGAGCTCCGGTCGGTTCGATCCGCGCATCCTCGGTGACCTCGATCGACTCGGCTATCGCGGCGCACCGTTGGGCGGCCCTGAAGCCCCGGAGCATGCCGGCGAACCCCGGTGGGGCGATGCTCCCATCGTCCATCGACTCGGGCGAGGGCAGCTGTCGATCGTTCGTCCGATCGACCTCGGCGGCATCGGCAAGGGCCTGGCACTTCGCTGGGCATCCGACCGCCTCGAACGAAGGGGCGCCACCGACTTCCTGCTCGAGGCCGGCGGCGACATCGTCGCCCGCGGACGCGATCCGGAAGGCGACATCTGGCAGATCGGCATCGAGGATCCGACCGGCGGGGACGACCTGGCCGTCGTTGTTCTTGCCGACGGCGCGGTCGCCACCTCGTCCATCCAGGTCAACCGCTGGCTGGCGGCCGGGCGCGTCATGCATCACCTGGTGGACCCACGGACCGGTGATCCGGCCGACGGGGGCCTCCTCGCGGTCACGGTGGCCGGACCCGACCCGGCGTGGGCGGAGGTCTGGTCCAAGACCCTCTTCGTCGGCGGCGGCGAGGCGATCGCCGACGAGGCACGGTCGCGGGGCCTGGCGGCCTGGTGGGTGACCGAGGACGAGAGGTTCGAGATGACCGCCGCGGCCCGGGCGGCCACGATCTGGGTGGCGTCCGAAGCGGCCTAGTCGAGAAACGCTGACGCAGCACGTCGGTGGCGATCCGTTCGAAGGATCGGGGCCTGCCGCTCGTCCGGAGCGTGCGGCATCCTGGCACGGCCGCCCGTCGCCTCAAGCGGTGTGGCCGGACCCCAGGGCGCCCTCGAGTTCGTCGCGCGTCGGCATCCCCGCTCGGGCGCCTGCGCGCTGGACCGACAGCGAGGCGGCGACCACCGCCCGGCGCGATGCGTCGGCGAGTTCGAGGCCGGCCGCGAGTCCAGCTGCGAGGGCGCCGTTGAGCGTGTCGCCGGCCCCGACCGTGTCCACCACCTCGACCCGCGGCGCCGGGATGGCGTGCGTTCGGCCGCCCGCGACGAGCAGCGCGCCCTTCGCTCCGATGCTGACCAGGACGGCCCGATCTCCGGGGGCCGGGCCGAGCAATCGCTTTGCCCGTGCCGCGGGGCTCCCGCCTTCGCCGACGAGCGCCGCCAGCTCGCCCTCGTTCGGGGTCAGGATCGCGGCGAGGCCGAGTGTCGGGGACTCCAGACCGTGCGCCGGCGCCGGGTTGAGGATGGCGGTGGCGCCGGCGATCCGGGCCAGACGGAGCGCCTCGTGCGTCGCGCCGGTCCGGATCTCGTGGCCGACCAAGACCACGTCGGCGTGCGCCAGGACGAGCCGCTTGAAGACGGCCCGGACCTGGACCGACGAGAGCGCGGCGTTGGCGCCACTCGCCACGGCGATCTGGTTCTCGCCCTCCTCGTCGACGACGATCAACGCCACCCCCGTCGGCTCATCGGGGAGGACGAGCAGACCCTCGACATCGATCCCCTCGGCCGCGAGGGCGGCGCGCGCGTCCACCCCGAATGCGTCGTCGCCGACCGCGCCGATGAAGGCCGTCCGCGCCCCGAGCCGGGCGGCGGCGACCGCCTGGTTGCCGCCCTTGCCACCGTCGTGCCGGGCGAACCGACCGCCGACGACGGTCTCACCCGGAGCTGGCAACCGATCCGTGCCGACCACGAGGTCGACATTGACCGAGCCGACCACGATGACCCGGCCATTCATCGGGGGAGGCTGGGTGAGCGGGCCATGGACGCCGGGCCTAGGAGCCCGTGATGAACTCGCCGCCGTCGACGCCGATGATCTCGCCATT